>JABJPQ010000669.1 GCA_018663815.1 Halobacteriovoraceae bacterium
GATATAAGGATTGCATCTTAGGAACTTAAAAAATAACTCAGGTTCCAACTATCCTAAAATTTTCCGAGAGCGTTACTCTTTTTGATTGCATTTACTGGCTCTAATACTATTTGTTTTCTAAAGGACGGCATGTAGAGTTTACAAAGATTTATATATTTAACCAATTCAGGAGCTGACTCCAAAAATGAATCAATCTTAACTGATTTTTTTTCATAGTTTAAATTATTTGTATTTTTAGGTAATGACATTAGGTGTTTTGTTCTCACTTCCGTTAATACTTCCTCAATAAGTTTTGTATCAACCTGCAACACTTCCTGAGTTATTTCAGCAAAGCTTTTAGCGCATTCCTTAACTTTCTTCTCTAATTTCCCCTTTGCTAATAAAGCTTTTTGACAAGATTTTAAAGTATAGGTTAAACATTTAGAATCTGCATTTGATAAGAACTCACATTCCGTTAAAGATCTTACATTGTTATTTAGATCAAACTTCAAGGAACTGACCTTGGTTAGATCGTCGTTATAATATGTTCTATGCTTTGAAGATTGAGTAATAGATCGTGGCTGATTTTTACGGTTGAAGTCAACTGTAATATGTCGAATAGATGCCTCACCTCGTCTTTTAGAATTCATTTGGCTTGCCTTGCCAGTATAAAAAAAGTATTCACCATCAATTTTTGGGGTTATTTTCTTATCGTAATATTTTGATTCTGGATCTTTTGTGAATTTTTTATGGTCTTTTGACAAAGAAAATCCATCAATATTTGAAAAAAGGGGGGAGTACTTATCAAAGTATTCAATAAAATACTCTAAATCCTTGTAAAGATCACGCTCTGTTTCAGAAAGTTCTTTAAGTTCTGCCGGACTTTTCTTAATATAGCTTTGATACTCTTCCTTAATCATTTCCAGACGTTTAGGGTTTTCTTTTAATATATTGATATGAAGCTTTAACCTTTCTTTTTCTGCCAAACTTAAAGTTTCACTTGAATAATTAACTGTTAATTTTAATAATAGAACAACACCAAAGACAATTTTCCAATACTTCTACATATATAAACTCCTGCTTACTAATCGGAAATTAATAAGCACGGCTTTAGGTAAAGGTGTGAGAATCTACCAACAACAAGTCGGAGATAAACAGTCAACCAAAGATCATAATATAAAAGAGTACTTAACAATATTTAATTATTTATTTTGTATAGGTACTCGTAACTTATAGGTTAAAGAAATTCATTCATGACAGCTAGAACGAGTACTACCCAGAAATCACATCCAACTACTCTATAGAAAAACATCATAGTATGATAAAATGAAATTCAATTAACTTTAGAAGTAATTAAAAAATTCACCCCTCAATTAAAGGAAATAATAACTATGACTGACAAAAAAAGTTCTGCGACACCAAAGGGCGAATTGTCCATCAGAGTGCTAGCAATGCCAGAGAGTACAAACCCAGCTGGCGATATATTTGGAGGATGGGTGCTCTCTCAAATGGATATTGCTGGAGGTATAGTAACCAAAAAATTCTCGAAAGGAAGAACGGTAACTATTGCTGTCAATTCCATGACTTTTCTAAAACCTGTCCTTGTTGGAGATACTCTATGCTGTTACGTGGACATTTTGAAGGTTGGAACAACATCTATTAAGGTCAATATCGAGACATGGGTTGCTAGACAATATGAAGAAGAAAGAGAAAAGGTAACTGAAGGGGTTTTTACTTACGTAGCTGTTTGTCCAAATCGAAAACCAAGGGCCATTGAGGAAAAGTGTAAAGTTAAATGTATTTAATCTCTACTTAGATGGTTCCCAAAGCTCAACCTTATTACCATCTGGATCCTCAATCCATGCAAAACGCCCATAAGATTCTTCTTCAATTTTAGGATATACTTTAACTCCTTTTGTTTTTAAATCAGATAACAATTTGTCCAGGCCTTCTACTTTAAAGTTGATCATATAAGAAGACTTACTAGGCTTAAAGTATTCATCCTCAGGCTTGTAAATACTAAATACTGAAAATGCATTTTCACCTGAGTCCTGGCTCCGGTGGAATTCACCAACTTTATTTTCATTTGCAGGAATACCTAGAATATCAATATACCAATCGTTTAATTTTTTGTGATTTGCCGATTCGATAAACACACCACCAATTCCTATGATTTTTGCCATAATATTCTCCATTCACCTTACTAATAAGACATTATATATCTCAAAGTGTTTGTCGCAATAAGTTTTTTATATGATATTATTCAAAAATGAAGA
>JABJPQ010000325.1 GCA_018663815.1 Halobacteriovoraceae bacterium
CTTAGAGCAAAGTATATAAATGGGCACGATTGTGATGTGGATTTGAATTTAGATCCAACATTAAAAGATCTCGTAAGTAATCTAAAAAAAGAATATGGAGCCAATCCAAGTGATGATGAGATTATGGCAATTGTAGAAGAGTTTGATTCTTGGATAAATGGGAATATATTATATTCGCAGTCAAAAGCTACGGCCTATCAATATAAAAAATTTCACTCTGGAGGATCTAAGCATAAGTCTGTATTTAATCTTATGCTGGAAATTAAAAAGGGTGATTGTGATCTACATAACGGATTTTTGGGATGTGTTTTGGCCAAGGAGTTTAATGTTCCTGTGAGGCTTGCTGTTGGATATTTAGGTAGTGGAGGTCTGCTATATGGTGACGAAGGACATGGATGGCTTCAAATATGGTTAAATAATAAAGGGGGATGGGTAAGTACCGATGTTACATCTGGAAACATCGACCCTGAATGGCAGGAAAAAAAGTGGTCTGATTTTAGCTTCTCTTCAGGGAGTGAGAAAAATCTAATTCCTTCTGACAAAAACTTAATGGATATCTCAAGTTGTTTTGCCAGTTACATTGTGAAAGAGGTTAACGATTCAAGTAATCTCAATGCTCTTTACGAACAAAAATATAAATTTTCTAAGATAAAGAATTTCTTGGGAGCAAATTGCAAGTTGAAAATATCTGTCGATGAATTAAATGAACTTTTTGGAACATTTAGAACCTACAGCTTACTTGATATCTTTAGCGTCATTGAAAGAAAAATTTCTCAATCTAACCAGAGTTCTTTTAAGACGAAATTAAAAAGATTACTTTTGCAGCTTGTTTCTAAAGAAGATATTGCTGTAAATGAGGACTTTAATAAAACAGTTAATTTTCTATTAAATCGATTTTGGCAAAGTCAAAATTTTAAGGAGCATTTCAAAATCCCTCGAGGTCAATTTCAGTTAAAATCTTTTTTTGATGCCTATGCAAAATCTGTTAGGATAAAGACTAGGTTTCCCATTAGAAAAGTTATCGAAGTACTTGAGAAATCTCAAGATACTGTTGGTGTTAAGTTAAAAAATAATTCTTATTTATACATAAAAAGAATTTTTTTAGAACTGGAAAAGTCAATTGGAATAAAATTATCGTCAGGAAAAGATAAGAATTATAAATATGATTACTATAAATATGAAATTGATGATTTAAAAAGTCTTTATCGTGATGTTAATTTTGCAAAAAACTCTCTGGAAGATAAGCATCGAATTGGTTTAGAATCGATTTTAATTAGATCTATTAATAGTCTTTTATCTTCTCTTTCTCAAAATAAGCAAGTTAAGGGAAATGAGAAATATTTGACTTTGTACCGTAGCGATTTATTTGACTTTTTTTCAAGTAGTGGTGGACCTAAGAAATGGTCATACGTTGTAAATGATTATTCAAAAAAGATTAAGTCTGAAATAATAAATAAGGTAAGAGGCAAGTCAAAGATTGATGATAAATATCATGATCATCTTGCTGATGTTAACTACCAATTGGTCTCTCGTTATTTTGATTATTTTGATTATGATTTAAAAAAAGAAGTTGTATTACAACATTTAGAAGAAAAATTAAAAAAAATCAGTGAAAGAAATCACTACAAAGACTTAAGTGTTGATCAACGTAGCTATTTTATTAATTCTGTCCTATTAAAAATAAATGAGCTGAAAAATAAAGACGGTCTTGAAGAGTTAGAGAGCTTAATTGCTAAGTATGCAAAAAATATAGGTAAAGGTCACATAGGATATATAAACGACTTCTCACTTGCTCTAAACACTGTGATTTTAAAAAGAAAAGATAGTACGGATTCATCACTTGTTGAAAATTCTTTTCTGAAATTAGTTAAAAGTCGAGAGACAGATAGGCGAAAAGCAGAAACTGTAAATTTAGATACCAATAATGAAATTCAATCTTTAAATAAAGTTGCTATTCCATTAACTCTTACAGAGAGTATGATTGATAGTAAAGTCCTAGTTTATGAAAATGAAAAATCGCCAGTAAGAAAATTGGACTTGTACGCAATCTCTCAAGCATATTATTTGAGAGACTTAATGATTAGAAATAGTAATACAATGCTGAACAAGATTGTTAGTTCTAGCTTGATCGACTCATACGACTCATACGACTCATACGATTCATACGATTCATACAACTCTGGGATTCAGAATGTTGTAGCTCAGATAGGAGAGTGTAAAGAATTATTTGGGTCACGGGCTATTTACCTCTCATTTGATAATGTGTTTACTAATCTACGAAAACTTGGCAAATCAATTCCTGATATTCAAAAATATTTACAGGCTTATGAACAAAAAATTAAAAATTGTATCAAAAGTAATGGCGGATTAGTGGAAGAATTAGGAGATATAAACAAGAATCGATATCTCGAATTTATATTTGCTTCGTTGCTAGATACTAATGATGAGAGAAAGCTAAAAAATAGGTTTGAAAAATATCTGAATTCTGCTTATTTTTCTGAAAGTCCAATATATCCATTAAGAATACTTTCAAGTTTAATTCAGTTTAAAAAAGGTGAAAAAAGTATAAATAGATTATTTCTTTCATTGATTAAAAAGTATGACGAAATAGGGCTGCTCAAGCAGGTTTCAGATAGTCAATTTGATGAAGTAAGGACAGACCTTCTCGTGCTTTATAAACATGCAACACTAGAGCATAAAAAAGAAATTGCTAAAATTTTATTTAACTCGAATATAAATTTTAATTTAGATACACTGATCGTCAAGAATCAAGTAGACGCAAAAGAGATACTTGGATCAATAATGCCAACAATAATAACTCTTTCAAAGCAAAGTCAGAGTATTCATTCTCAGCATGGTTTTGAAGTTGAAAGTTTAGATGCAGATCTTGTTCAACAAGGATTGTTGCTTATAAATGAGTCAGGAATGGGGTTGAATGGTAAGAAAAACCTTATTAATAACCTAGATGAATTTGTCATTAGAATTCATGATGGCTTGAAACAAGGCAGTTACAAAACTAGACCAGGGCTTTATATGCAGATTGCAACAAAGTCATTTTCTGTTTCAGAAGGTAAAGCGAATTTATTAAATGTTCAAGCTTCGACAAGCAATGATTCTGAAATGGCCCGTGATTTAGAAAGCCTTTTAGGATCCTGGGAACGAACATTAGATTTATATGATAGTATAAAGGAAGAAAAACTCAAAATAGAAAAAAAGGCTGAGCTTTTAGAAATCTTTTTTCTTAGTACGATAGACATTCTTAATAAGGTTGAAGCTAAGCAATCTCCTCTTTCTATGGTGATATTAGATAAATTTAAAAGCTTATATAAAAAACTATATGAGAATTTAGAGAAAGATGAAAAAATTGCTCAGACGTTTGTGATGTTTAATAAAGTTTATGAAAAAGAGAACTCTGAGTTGGGTAATAAGTTTTTATATGATCAAATTGACACACTTTTGAATGAATTTCCAAGTAATGAGCAAGTTGTCATTCTTAGTAGTTTGTTAGAAAACAGAAGAATTGTATCTAATCAAAATAGATTAGCTCTCCTAATAAAACTTGCTTTTAAAGATAAAAATATTGAATTATTAGACTTAAGAAAATCTTCTGATCCTCAAGTATTAAAGAGTTATAAGGTGATGATGTCTGCGCTTGACTTATTGTTTTTGGAAAGTAATGCATATGATGAATTAACTATTGGAATTGATGGTAAAGAAAACTCAAGAGGAGAATTCTTACTTCCCCCATCATTGCGTA
>JABJPQ010000671.1 GCA_018663815.1 Halobacteriovoraceae bacterium
ATATCCCTTGTGAAACCATCTCAAAAAGAATGGGGTTTTCAAAATTTGAGATCGTTCAATCGCAAGCAGTATTTGATACTGAATTTTCAACCCTTGAGACAACTCCAAACCCTGAAGACCCTGAAGCTCTAAAGCTTGCAGTTGCTTTGATGAAAGAACAAAATGCAGACGTAACCTATGGTACTGATCCTGATTGTGATCGCCTTGGTGTTGTTGTTAACCACAAAGGTATTGAAAAATACTTAAACGGCAATCAAATAGCCATCTTAATGATCAACTACCTTTTTAGCCAATTAAAAGAAACAAATAAATTACCATCTAATCCACTTGTTATAAAAAGTATTGTCACAAGTCCTATGCAAAAAACAATTGTTGAAAGTTTTGGAGGAACAGTTCTAGATACCTTAACTGGTTTTAAATGGATGGCCAGATTGTGGAAGGATCTTGAAGATGCGGGAACTGATTATAATTTTGTCTTTGCAAGCGAAGAGTCTTTTGGTTACATGCCTAATGACCAGGTTAGAGATAAAGATGCTGTCGCTTCAATAGCTTTAATGAATGAGATTACTTTGTTTTATAAATTACAAAACAAAACACTTATTGATGCTCTGGATGAGATCTATGAACACTATGGTTACGCTCAAGAGAGCCTTATCGCAAATACCTATGAAGGTTTAGCGGGTAAAGACAAAATTGCTCGTATCATGCAATATTTTAGAGAAAACTCAACCGTAGACATTGCAAAAAATAAGATTAAAGCATTTAATGATTATCAAACACTCATTACCAAAAATTTTAATGCTGGTACTGAGACAAAAATCAATATGACTTCTAGTAATGTTTTAAGTTTTGAATTTGAAAATGGTAATTCACTTTTCCTAAGACCTTCTGGTACCGAGCCGAAAATAAAATTCTATACCTTAGTGCAAGTAAAAGAAGGTGACTTACAAGCGAAAAAAGCAAAGGCTCAAGAGTTAATCAATGAAGTCGAAGCTTTTATCCATAACTCAATTGAAGTCATTTAGGAGTAGCAGTGAAAGATCTGGCCATTGTTTTAGTTAGTGGAGGAATGGACTCTGCAACTGTAGCAGCTATTGCTCAAACCAAACATGAAAACTTAGCTTTCTTGCATATTAGTTATGGCCAAAAAACGGCAAATAGAGAGCTTGCATGCTTTAAGCTCCTGGCCGATGATTTTAAAATTCCAATCAAACGCCGTCTCATAGTTAACATGAGCTTTTTACAAGAAATTGGTGGAAACTCACTTACCGATAGAAATATAGAAGTGGCTAAATTTGATGGTGATATTGATAATATTCCCTCCAGTTATGTTCCATTTAGAAACTCACATATCATTAGTACGGCCGTATCATGGGCCGAAGTCATTGGGGCTCAAAAAATATATATTGGAGCTAATCACGAGGACTCTCCTGGATATCCCGATTGTCGACCTGAGTATTATGAAGCCTTTAATCAGCTCATTAACAAAGGAACAAAAGAAGGTACGATTCAAGTACTGACACCCATAATTGCTATGACTAAAGAAGAGATTATTCAACAGGCCATGAGCTTAAAGACACCGCTTGAACACACATGGTCTTGTTATGCGAGAAGTGATAAGGCTTGTGGTGTGTGTGACTCTTGTGCTCTTAGACTGAGAGCATTTAAAAAACTTGGTCTTGATGATCCAATTGAATATGTCTAGGCTTCAATAAAAAGAGAGTCAACCTAAGTAGACTCTCCTTCTAGTATGTTTAAACTATTTATTAATTGTTAACTCAACTCTATTTACAAGCGCACCCTCAGAGTATCGATAGATTGTATTTCCATTGCTATCAATCATCTCAGTAACATCTCCTGAACTAATATTAAGAATTCCTCGATAAGATTTTTTCATTTCACCTGTTTTCGAAGCATCTACTTTTAATATGGCCATATCTAAACTTGCGTACTCGCTAACATCAAAGCTAATGTCCAATTTATCATCAGTATCAATTAAGATCTCTACATTTAACATATCAATAACGCTAGAGCTTAATTTTTCACCACTAAAGTTTTTGATCGTATCTAACATAATATAAAGTGTCTGCGCGATAGGTTCTTTAAGGATAAAAGCATTCCCTTTATTCATGTATTTCCCATCATAAAGCTCAAAGCCTTCACTTGTTTTTTTATAAAGTTTTGGTGATAAATTTCCCCAATATGAACTATGACCTTCAAGAATATTAACAATCACTTTTCCTTTATAACCCTGCTCTAATGGTAATGGGTGATATGATAAGTAAGATGACTTAACTTTAACCTTCTCGCGAATGAGTTCTTTCAGGTTGGTTAGGTAAACTTTCGAAATACTTTCTGTACCAAGACCAATAGGTATATCAAGTGATTTTCCAGCTGATACGACCTGTTTCATTTTTTTTGCACCAAATTTCTTAGCTTCAACCAGTAAGTCATACTTAGTTGCAGCTAACCATGTGCTTGAAGCTGTTGAAACAGTAAGTTCCAAAACACCCGTTAGATGTTTTCCATTGAGATAAGTAGGAGTATTTATTATGCCCTGTCCGTAAGTAGTCACAGGTGTGTTTTGTGCAACCACAAAATCAACCTCAACACCTTCTGGATTATATAATTGGATAAAAATACGTCCTTGCATCCCCGCTTTAATTGCCACCTTAACGTTGACTCTGTTCATGTCTTTTGTGACAAGAATTGGATACCGGTGAAAAGCATTTTCTTTAATTGAGATATTTTTCTGTGCAAAACCATTTTTTACTTTTTGGAGTGCAGGATCAATACTAGGAACATCAACTTTTGTTTCTTCTAACACATAAGCATTATGAACAACATCGATTATATTATTAATCGTGGCCCCTTGGTATTTAATCTTATAATGAGCAAGGTAGTTCTTACCTTTTTTCATATTTCCTAAGACTCTTTGGCTATAAAAGGCATCAGTTCGACTGTTAGTAAAATCAACATGACCACTTAGTAGCTTACCAGGGCTGTTTCCAAGCTCTGAAATATAAAAATACTTAAAAGCTTCTTCTCCCTTTATAACTTCAACATTTCCGTTAGAGCTAAGAATTTCAACTCGATCAAGCTCAACCTCGACTCCGTTTGCAATAATACTTGAAAATGCACCCTCTTTTCTATCCGTGGCCGTGTTAGGGTTTGATTTTTGTCTTTCCCCGTCAATACCTAAGCTTAGTACGAACTTACTTTTAGCTTTCATTTTACCGCTGCGGTCATAGCTTTTTTTATCGTCATTGATAACAACTTCAAAGTAATCTCTTTGACCTGCTTGAAGCTCCGTTATATATGTCGATAGAATCTCAAATGTTTTCCCTGCTTGCATAAGACCATAGCCTTGTTGCACGCGTGTTAAATGAGCTTGTTCAAAAGCTGCATTTTGAAGAGCGTCTCTCATAGCGTAAACATAAGGAAGTAATGACGTTTTAGCTTTTGTTCCCATCGATTGATGATAAGCTCTCATTTCAGTAAAAATATTAAATTGAGCTGGTTGTTGTGCTTTTAGCTTAGCCAACACTGAAGCAAAAGCTCCTGCGGCCAAAGGCGAAGACATACTTGTTCCGTTAGCTTGAGACATGTATCCATCAGCTACCGGTGTGGCAGAGATTGCTGCACCTGGAGCGACAATATTTGGCTTCATCTCTCCGGTATAACTTGGTCCAAGAGAGCTAAAAAAGAGGAGATTCTCCGCTTGAACTTCAGTTCCCTCAGGAAGATTATATTGATCCTTTAGTGTTTGAGCTGAAACATTTGCACCAACCATAACGACTGCGCCTGTGTTTCCAAAATGATTTAGCGTTCTGAAACCTGGTCCAGCATTTGAAGCAGACACAAAAAAGATTGTCCCAAACTTAGCTGATAAGTCATTAAAAAGGTGTGAGTAGACTCCTCTTTGATATTCCTCATGAGAACCAAGTGAGATGTTTACGACGTCAGGAATAACTAACCCATTATAAAAGGCTTTATACAGACCACGAATGATTGCAGAATCAGAACAAGAAATTCCTGAACATGCTCGGATACTCATTAAATTTGCTTTTGGAGCGGCTCCTAATAGATTACTTTTTTGATCATCAGCAGCGATAATACCAGCGACGTGTGTCCCATGCATACCGTCTGTTTTTCCAAGTCCAATAAACAACTTATTGCCTTCTTCTTCTAAAAGAAGAGGATATTTTTTAATATTATTGCGACTTGGAAAACTAACCATTCCATCATCTCGGCTTAACTTAGTTGTCGTATTATAGTCTTGTTTAGAGATTTCCTCATCTAGCCCAATGAGTTTTAAATCAGCATTGCGGTCAAAATAGATTTTGGTTTCATCATCTTTTTTACTAACAAGTACTAAGTAGCTATCATCTTTGTTATTTTGATTAAGGTCTAAAAAACCTTTTTCATGTTTTGTTTTCTCATCAAGCTGAGACAAAAATTTTCCCTCAGACATGATGGCCACATATAAGTCACTTTCCTTATCAACTGTTTCTGGAAGAACGATTTTTTTTACCTCTCCACTATGCTCCACTTGGATTGAATCACCAGCAAGAGCCACTGGTTTAAGCTCAGTTCTTGTCTCCTGAGTTGCATCGTACCAATAAACAACTCTGCCCCCAAAGGCCGGATGAGAAGCATCTGTTCCACTATCAATAATAGCAACAGTGACACCTTCACCTAGGTTCGAGACATCTCCAAGTTCAGATAACTTTACCGACTCTGTTGGAATATTTTTATAAAAACGAGCTTCCATTCCAACTTCAGGGGAATCAAGTTCTGTTATTTTTGTATTATTTGAATCAATAGTGGCTGCTTTTAAGTTTAAGGAGGAGATAAACTCAGTGTCTCCTATTAGCTCAGGAGTAAGATCTGCAATAAAAAACGGGATGGAACTACCAAAACGATTATTAGGATCATAAATAAGCTTTCCACCTTTAGCAATTAAAGTATTAATCGATTGCTGAAGGTCTGACTTTGGCACCATTATTATTGTAAGTGCCGCCGATTGCGGATGTTTTGATAGCTCTGTTTGTAATTGCTCAGCAACTTTGCTGGAACTGTCTCCATCATTAGTAAGAGTAACTGGCTGATCAGGTTGTACTAAAGTTGTTTCAACTTCACTCCCCCCACTACATCCTGTTAGAACATAAAGACCAATGGCTAAAATAAAAATACGCTGAATCGATTGCATGAAAAAACCCCTCTTTTTTTTCTTTGAGGAGGAGGTTACACTAAAAAATGACAATAAATTGCATAATTGTAAATTAAACACACTAACGCGATCAATAAAGCTGGACAAAGTCCCCTTCAGTCACTGACCCACCGGAGTGGAGAATTGTAACTGTGCCATCAGGTCCAAAATAATCAATAACTTCAAGAGTACCTTTCACCTCTCCCTTACTAACTCCTAAGAGAGCTCCAGATTCAGGATCAAATATTTCTTGTCCCTCAGTTATTACTTTTAAAATGTCTCCCACATTCAAACCTGAACGCCTACCAGCATTAACATAAACTTTTGAGCCTAAAATACGAGCAACACGGCCAGTCCAGTCAAGTTTTTCACCTAATTTGATTAAAGCCGGGACAAACCTTCTAATTGCAACTTTTACAGAGTAGCGTAAAAGTCCTTTACGATAATCTACGTTTGCATCCCGATTACTCATAAAAAAGCGAAACGAGGAATCGTTAATATTACCATCCATTTTTTTTACAAAAATTTCTTTATTAGCAACAACATCAAAAACACGGACCTCAACAACAGATTCCGCATAAGATTTTGTTTTTCGAACAAATCCTATTTCGTCCATTTTTTGGCGGACTCGAGCATGAGTTATTCTTCCAAAGACAACAAGATTGACACCTGAAAGCTTAGCCTTCCTTGATAACTGAGCCAGCTTTAAGCCACCGCCGGAGTAAATTTCTTTTGAACTGCCAAATAAAGCACTAGCCTCGGGATCAACAACAAAGTCCCTGGTTCGAAAGATTTCTCTTCTCAACTCTTCAGTTGCTGTTATGGCCAGATCATCTTTTCCAAAGGGGGACTCATTAAAAAGTTTTAGCAGTGCAATCTTTTTTTTGATTGGGCTAAATAGATCTTTTGACTTTTTCCGATACAAACTTTTCTTAGGTTGCTTAGTATAGCCAGAACGTCTTCGTCTAATAGGCTGACTCGTACAAGCAGTAAGAAAAAATATCAAACTTAGAAAAAGTACGCTTCCTCTTGCAAACAACTTAACTCCTTAATTATCTTAAAGTGTTTCCACTTCTTTATTAAATTTTATACCAAACTTGGTATCAACATCAATAACTTGATAAGAAAGACCTTTTTTTGCCGACTGCATAGTTGATATAAACTCTTTGACTTCAGTAACATTTCCATCAAAGTAAAGAATTAGGTCTGCTCTTTGTCGACCAATAGACTCAAACTCAACCTTAAGAGAGTATTTTACTCCCTTATCTTCAATCAGATTAATGAAAGAGTTTACTTGTTGAAGATTTTTAAATTCGGTTACTGAAATTTTCTCTATTGATGTAATTGGTGTAATTTCCTTGATATTTTTTTGTATCGTTGGGAAGTCACCAATTGCTAGTTGATAAACATGATTTGCAACAAGATTTGCAAGCCCTGAATTTGTTGCTAGTCGGTAAGATTTTTGCGTTCGACTAAACTTATAAGTTCCCATAACCAAATTTGTCTGCAGATCTTTTAAATAAGCATTTCCTTCATATTCAAAAGAATAAAGATTGATGGTCTTATCAAACTTCTTCTTAATCACCTTAACTTCAATCTCTAATAAGAGTGAGTTGACAAAAACCTCAGGTATATTACTTAGCATTAGCTCTGATGGCCGTTTTAGGTAAGAAGCCAACATTTCTTTTTTATCCCCTTCTAGCCTGAGAACATTTGCAATATTTATTGGTTTATTTTTAGAAAACCACTCAATCCAACTTTTGGTTACCTCTCCTTCAAAGTCATTCTCATTTTCAATTCCTAACTCGGAGTAACTAATCCCATTTAATTGATAATTCACGTTAATAAAAAGACTACCGTAGTCTGAGCTTTTTTTTCCTCTGACGAGATTATAATAAATCTTTGTAACCAGTTTTGTATCAACATCACCCTCAAGCTTGATATATCTATAATTAGCATTTCGTTGAGAGCGAGAGATTTTTTTGATACTAAACTTAGTTAACATGTCATTCATTTTAATAAACGATAATTGAGCTTTCAGCTTTTTTCTTCTTAGTCGCTCCTTAAATCTATTATATTTTTTGGGATTATCAAGTTCACCTTCAGCATAGGAACTTCTTAGGGAGTCTTCGATTTGAACAAATTTTTCATTCAATTTATTTTCATATTTTTGCCAAAAAACATCTTTATTTAAACCTAGCTCATCCAGTTTACCTGAAACAATACTTTTTGTTCCCTCATGAATAAGTTGTTTTTTTATAAAATCATATGAATCACCATCGATAGCAATAAAGGTACCCTTTCCATTTAAAAAATTTGCGGCTATCGCAGATGTGCAAACTAAACTTAATAAAAAAATCCATCTTTTCATTTTATTACCTTTTAATTTAATGCTGGTGATTCCAATTTACCATCAACTATAAAACTTACAGAATTATCACTTAAGATATCATTTATTCTCGCGGCCATTTGAGGAGTTGGATTAACTAAAAAATTATCATTTAAATCCATTTTCACTCTCCCCCCTGTAGACTCAAAAATGATGTGCGCGGGGACACTACCTCTAAAGCTTAGTAAAACTTGTTTTAACTTAGGTAAAGTATAGTCATTTAAGTTATCTGTATCAACTTTTATTCTAATCGCTGTTACTCTCTCGTCTGACTCATCAGTGACCACTCTTGCACTATTAACATAAAAGCTGCGTCGATCGTCCGAGAGACGAACATAGCCGCTTAAAACAATAGGATCCTCTGACTCTAAAACCTCAAAACACTCTAAGTAAGCTTTAGGAAAGAAAATACATTCGATCTTGCCCGACAAGTCCTCAATAGTAACAAAAGCCATTTTGTCACCTTTTTTAGTTATAATGGCCTTCATTTCACTGACCATTCCGGCAATCGTTAGATTACGCTTACTAGGGTCTTTTTTCATGGCATCTTTATTTCTAAAGTCAAAATCTGGCTTAGCCATTTGTGGGAGTGTATGGATATCTTTAATTTCCATCGAAGCAAGTTCTAATAAGATATCACCAAACTTATCTAAGGGGTGGCCAGAAACATAAATGCCTAAAAGTTGTTTTTCATAGCCTAATTTTTCTTTATCTTCAAAGTCAGTCATTTCTATAACGTTAAGCATTTCTTCTGTGGATTCTTCAGAGAACCCCATGTCAAACAAATTTGACTGACCGAGTGCTTTTTCTTCTTGTTTTTTTGATGAATGAGCAACGATTAACTCTAGATTTTCAAGCAACGAGGCTCGATTCATTTTTTCACAATCATCAAAACCTCCAACCTTAATTAAAGATTCTAAAACTCTTTTATTGCATGAGCGCATACTCACTCGTTCACAAAAATCAATAAAGCCAGTAAAAGGGCCATTCTCTTCCCGTTCAGCGATAATTGCTTCAACAGGACCGTTGCCAATATTTTTTATCGCCCCCATACCAAAGCGTATTTTATCGTCT
Source organism: Halobacteriovoraceae bacterium (assembly GCA_018663815.1). Taxonomy (GTDB): domain Bacteria; phylum Bdellovibrionota; class Bacteriovoracia; order Bacteriovoracales; family Bacteriovoracaceae. The sequence goes on from JABJPQ010000671.1 coordinate 8,676, forward strand.
AGTACGTTAAACAAGAATAATGATTCATTGACATCAGGAGGAAGTATTTCAATACCTGTTTCACGGGCATCATTTATATACATCGTAATTTTATCGGTATTATTCATCTCAGTTCCGAGCAAAGCCGCAAAAAAACAAGCCGGATAATAATTTTTTAAGAAAGCTGTTTGATAAGCAATAACTGCGTACGCTACGGCGTGAGATTTATTAAATCCATACTTAGCAAATTCGGCCATAAGGTCATAAATTTCTTCTGCTTTTTTTAGGTCATAACCTCGCTCTTTTGCTCCGGCCAAAAAGATCTCTCTATGTCTGGCCATCTCTGCTTCTTTTTTCTTTCCCATGGCCCGACGAAGTAAATCTGCTTCACCTAAAGAATACCCACCAACAGTTCTGGCAATATTCATAAC
>JABJPQ010000673.1 GCA_018663815.1 Halobacteriovoraceae bacterium
TCTTTCTCTTCTATGCTTAGATAAATCAGAAATTCTATCTGGTTGAGCTACTGAAAAATGATTTCCATCTGTATTTGCACAATCTTGTCCGTTAACATTATCAATTTCGTCATAGTCCATTAAAGAAACATTACAGTCTGATCCTTGGGCAATTAGCTCTGGAGTAAAAAGCTTATCTTTGTACTTCTTCCATAGCTGTAGATCAGCAAAAGCCTGCATTGAAATTAAGAAAATAAGTATACCAAGTTTCATAAATGTCCTTTTAGGAATCACTTTCCCATCAATACAATCATATCGGATTTAAAAAAAATATATTTACTTCAGTTTAGGTTAAAACAACCGAATAGACAGTTGATATCATCAAGGAGAACCTGAGTGAACAACTTAATGTTTTTTTTAATTATTTTCGCCCATATAAACTCATGGGCTGATAGTAATACCAAAGAAAATACTAAATTTGATATTATTGATTTTAGAATTGAAGAGTATAAGATCGACTGCGAAGGAAAGCCATGGCCATTTGATCGGAAAGATACCTCAAGACAAGAACTCTTCGCTCTTTTCGAAGAAAGTTCTCGAAGAGATTTAATTCAATATATGTTCTCAGAACTCTACCTTGCAGATAAAAAACATTACATTATGCCTTTACTACATTATTTAAGTTCAACTGAGAAAAAAAAATCGTTAAGAGGTTTTTATAAATCAATTGGATATATTGCTACAAATATGACAATGACTCCTATTCAAGTAATGGAAAATTGGCCTCAGAGAAACAAGATTCCTTCTTTTTGGAGAGAAAAGGGGCAACTTTGTAAATTATATTTAGATTCTCAACTAAGTATTGAGTGAGATAAAAAATAATGATAAAAAATTTTCTTTTGTTATTGATTTCAATTCTAGCCCAAGATACGTTTGCTCGTATCTATAGCGCTGATTACTACTTTAAAATGAAAGAAAATAATTTTGAAAAACTTGACAGGCTAAAATATAACCCTCAAACAGATTCAATGAAAAAATTAGATAGTAATATCTGGAATGTTCTAAGATTAACCAAAGATAAAATAAATTTCGCAGCAGACTTATTTCCAGATGTAGAGCCTGAGGTAATAACAGCTTGTATCTTAGCAGAAAATTCTATGAATGTTCAACTCGATGATGAAATTCAAAATTGGTTACAGTTTAATAATAAAGCCGCTTTTAAGCTTGTTGCCAATATATTTGGAAAAGATCCCGAAAAGGTCTCATTAGGTATAGGACAAATCCAAACCTATGTAGCTTTTAATGTTGAGCCACTATTGGCCAAAGCAGAAAACAGACCTCCGGTTAAGGGGAAGTATAGTATTGATATACAAGACCCAGCATCAGCATACAAATACGCTGCAGCGATTATACAAAATGCAATAAATATATATCGAGAAAATGGTTTTGACATTTCTAAAAGTCCAGAGATTCAATGCACTCTGTATAATATAGGTAAAGTAGAAAAAAGAGTTAAAAGATCACTCACGACAGGAAAAGCTCCTAAACCAAATTATTTTGGCTTTTATGTTGATTATTATATGGATAAAATTAGCGCAGAGTTCAAAAAGAAAGATTCTGACTCAAAACCACCAAAGCCAGATTCCTCTTTACAAAAGCTAACAAAAAAACAATCCATTTCATCTGAGTTAATATCATTCCAAGCACCTTCCGCTTGTAACTCAAAATCTGATAAAAACTATGAAAATAATTCTAAAATATCGGGCTTCTATACTGTGCTCGACTTTGAACTCGACTGTAATTTAAACGCATGGACCAGTATTATGACTAATACTGGAGATATTCGCTGGATTCCCTCACTAGATTTACAGCAAAACTCAAAAACTTTTATGAGTATAGAATCGGACTCATCAGAAATTATTTCATGCCTAGAGAAAGAAAAAATTGATGTTTGTAAAGAGAAGATTTTTAAAGAGAGTGAACATGGTACAATCAATAAATGGAGAAACTTCTCCATCAATTTAAAAAACTTAAAATTACCTCGAATACTTTCACTCGAAGGTAGAAGGCTTAAAAGTTCTACTGGCTTAAATGAAGTATTGTCCCAAATTAAATCATCACAAGATAAATTTGAAACACAAGTAAAAAAATATATCTTACGAAATAAAACCCGAACAGGCAAAGGTTCGAAAATTGAGTTCACAAACTATATTTTACATACACCAATTCGTGAAGTTCTCGTTAATTATTTCAAAGATGGTGAAGAGCTTACGCAATTGATAGCAAAAAATGAAAAGATCAACAAATTAGCGGCTGATCTTAGAGCGTGTCAAGACACGGTTTCGAGAAGCTATTCGGAGCCTTATTGTTACTTCAATAACACATCATTAAAAAAAGCAAAGAAAGTATTAAGCTCGATAGAGTTTACAGATCATCTAATTGATATGCCAGAGTTAGATGAATCTGCTTTAAAAGAAATTGAGTCCTCTATTGTTCATGAAGATAAAAATGATAGTCTTAATCATAGTTATTTATCACCCCACCAAATTGAAAGAGTGATTGACTTAGCCGAATACAAAAAAAGAAAACTATTAAAAAAGATCGATAAACATACTCCTCCTTTAAGCGCTGAAAAAAAACAATCTCGCATTAAGGACATTGAAAAACTATTTAGCTGGTTAACAAAACTTAGTGAATGTAATCATTGCTTAATAAAGACAAGTCTTTCTAATAATAAACTCATTTCCCTTTTAAATACTTCAGACTTATATCAAAAACTATGGGAAGTAGGACCTGAGTTCAATCACCTTAAAGGAATAACTATCGAAAATTTTTTTGATACTAAAAGATCAGAGCTAGGTGGAATTCTAAACTCTGTTTACAAGGAATGCCACGATTACTTTGATAAAGTGCCAGGTACTTCTAAAAACATACTAAACCATTTAAAAAACATGAAAAAAATGTTTACAAATACCAGTTATGATAAAATGGGGTTCTTAGTGAAAGAGGTAAAGACAAGGTCTTCTCACTTAATTTCTGAGTGTCGCAAAGCAAATATTTGTGATGAATATAATTTTTCTCGAATTGAAACAGGTCCTTGTTTTAAATTGAAATCTGCAAAAGACTCTAACTTCTACTGTGAATACGCTAAACCAGTAAAGCTATTTGACATTATAGTTCAATTGAACCGTCTAACATGCTTTATCAGTGATTCTAAGGCTATTGGTGATGCCTCCTTTTACGGATCAAGCCATATTTCGTATATCAACTGTAGGGATGTTGAGATAGGTTTTGATGGTTTAACTGCAATAAAAAATATTGCAAACAATGACTGTGTTTCACAAATAGTAATACCTGATAAAGTATTCTTTGAGAGGTTACAGGAAAAAACAAAAGATTCTATTTTAAAAAATAAGCTTGTCTTTTTACCAAATAAAGATAAGTGGAGTCTACCGATTGTTTTTAAAAAAGCTTGTCATAAAGACTAAATGTATCAAGCTAGCTACGAATTTCCCCCACCTCTTGCACAATACTAATCAGTGGAACCGTAATCGTAACATCCAATAAAGTAATCACACCATCATGACTCTTAGTCTTTGTTTGTATACTCAGTTGAGACTTTGAAAATTTCCTTGAAAGACTATCGATCAAAGGACGATACAATCCATCAATATCAGTTTTATAGATGGATATATCACTTAGCAAGATACGTCCCCCAACAAGTGAATCATTACTATCAACTTTCACCTTCCACGAAAAAGGGTCAAATTCATTTGCCTCGGTTGTACGGATCAATTCCTCAAGGCATGTTAGTAGAATACTTCTCGCTTTAAGATGATTTTGAGGAGCAAAAATAGTTGCCTGCAGTTTTTGAAAATTATTTTCAATAGTGTTATTAGCATATTGTTTTTTTGATTGTTGTATACTGGATTGTTTTGAGGCTATTTCTTGTGTTTTTTGTCTTTCTTCTCTTAATATTTTTTCCCTCATAACAAA
>JABJPQ010000150.1 GCA_018663815.1 Halobacteriovoraceae bacterium
GTCTCAGTTTGAATTCCATCCAAGGGAGGGAGATAATATTATCTATTTCAAAAGACTTAGAAGTCCATTTCTTGAGATTTTTATCGTAAAAAACAACTTCTTTTCCAAAAAGAAATAGGTTTGGTTGCTCAGCAAAAATATTACGAGATAACACTCGGTAAGGTGTGTCTGGATTTTTTGTTAAATCATCATTAATGGCCACGGGACTATAATCAGGAAAAAACTTAAGGTAGTTATCTTTTTGTTTGATAATTAAAAAACGATTACCTGTTTTTGTTTTATCAGTCGGTAAGTTCTTTTCTTCAGCTGTAAAGCACTCACCTGTTAAGAGATGCCAAACAATAAAGCCGGATTCAGAATCTTTTGTAAAACATTTTTGTAAAACATGGGGCATGTAATGTATGTTTAGCAGTCCTAGTCTAAGCATCGATTTAAAGTCAGATTTGGGACTTAGGGTAAGAGTCATGTCTTGTGACATATTATTATTAAACAATTGATACTGACTAGAGTGTTGTTTTTCATTCTTTTTAGTTAATGGGCTCCATTCAAGTGTATTTTCCGTGCTAGGTAGATACTCTAGAATGGTGACATTATTTATTGATTGATTGATTTTTACCTTCGAGTGGCTCTTTGGGAGTGTCATCTTATAAGATTTATTGGGCATGGATATTCTTAATATATCCTCATCAATTAAAATTTGATGACTGGGGCTATTTGGTACTAGCTGAATAGAGCCATCGATACCGTTCATATAGGTAAAAAAAGATCCAATGAACAAAACCATTAGTCCACTATGAATAACATAAAACCCATAGAGGCGTTTTTTAAGAGGTAACCTAACGACTGTGGCCATAAAGATACTGATAAACATGGCCAACTCAATACCTATAAACCACCATGATTTGTAAACGAGTTTATTGGCGTAGCCAGCTCCGTGATAGCTTTCTACAAATGTTCCATAGACAAGGGCCATGGTAAACAAGGATATGATTACGACGGCGAACTTAACGTGTGATACGATTTTTTCGAATCTTGCGTAGGCTTTTTTAAGGTAATTCATTAGTGTCATTATCCAATATGAAAATCAATATGAGTGTTTTATTTTATAATGAATTCTTTTGCAATGGCCATGTCTCTGGATATACGTATATTCCAATAGGCGAGGGCATTAATTAATTGAGCAAAATATTTGCATTAAGTATTTTAATTCATTACACTTAACTCTACTAAAAGGTAATTGATGTCAGAAACAAAAATAAAATTTATCCCAAGTTCGTCTAATAATGAATTAAATGAAATTTATAATTTTAACACTATAGCCTTTGCCGACTCACAAGACTTTGCTTGGAGCAAAGAAAATATAAAAAAAGAGATCAAAAGTGGCTGGGAAGTTATCTCTGTAAAAATTGAGAATGATATTATTTGTGCTTTATTTCTTAAAGAAGAACAAGATTGTTTGTTAACAAAAAATACACCTATAAAGTTAAACTATCAAGGCCAAGGGCTTTCGCATATTATCAAAGACTACTATGAGGATTATGCCAAATCTAAAAGCCTAACGGGTGTTTTGAATTATTGTCCCGCAGATAATTTTCGCATGATTGCTCTAAATGAGAGTCATGGTTACACCAAAACGGGTCGGAATCTTGATGGCAACAATAGTATGATAGAGTGGGAAAAAAACTTATAAATATCAAATAAAACATATTTGAACACTAATTCGGGAGGAATTTATTATGGCGAAGAAAAAAGTAGCTAAGAAAGCAACGAAGAAGAAAGTAGCTAAAAAAGCAACTAAAAAAGTAGCTAAAAAAGCAACTAAGAAAAAAGTAGCTAAAAAAGCAACGAAGAAAAAAGTAGCTAAAAAAGCGACTAAGAAAAAAGTAGCTAAAAAAGCAACGAAGAAAAAAGTAGCAAAAAAAGCAACGAAGAAAAAAGTAGCTAAAAAAGCAACTAAGAAAGTAGTAGCTAAAAAAGCAACTAAAAAAGTGGCTAAAAAAGCTAAAACAAAAACAAAAAGAAAGCCAAATGCTGCTTTTATGAAACCTTTAGCTCCTTCTAGTGACTTGGCTCAAGTTGTAGGATCTAATCCTCTTCCAAGAACTCAAGTTGTTAAAAAACTTTGGGAATACATCAAGAAACATGATCTTCAAGATCCAAAGAACCGAAGAAATATTGTTGCTGATGACAAATTACTACCAGTTTTTGGTGGGAAAAAAGTTGTTTCAATGTTTGAAATGACTAAGTTAATTTCTAAGCATTTAAAGTAATTAAAATTTAAATACTTTTTTATTTGGGCCTTACAATTGTAAGGCCTTTTTATTTTCTGGAATTTGAATTGATAAAAAAAGTTGCTTTGGAGTATTGTTTTGTAAGAGTAGCAGGGAGTATGTTTATTTTCTTATTCATTGAAAAGAGATCGTGACAATACGGAGTAGGATTTCCTAGGGGGAAAATTTTATTCTCGCTCAGATAATCGATGCAAGTGTGTGCATAAAAATCAATATATTCAGGAAAATACCTTGAAAAGACTCTTGTTTTAGCTTGGTTTATAATTGAACTTTTCTTTATAAACAACTTACCAGGTAGCGGGTCAATTTTTTTTAGTTGGTTTAAAATTTCTAATCTTAGTTTTGGCTTACTTCCCAGTGATTTCATACTGATGATGGCCAAATCAAGTTCATGGTCGAGAAAGTTTTTGTCAGCTAGTAAGGTCATTGTTTGATAAATAGCTTCATCTTTTGAAGTTAGAAGGTTTTGATTTTTAAGATTTTGGTATGCGGCTTCCCTTTGATGTATTTTTGAAGACTTTAAGTAAGTTTTGAGTGTTTTGGCCAAA
>JABJPQ010000674.1 GCA_018663815.1 Halobacteriovoraceae bacterium
TAAAAAACAACCTCTTCAAAAAGATCGTCTGATTCAATCGCATCTAGGATGACTTTTTTCTCGGGCAGCTTGTCCCCTAGATATAGAAGGCTCAACTTTATTCTTTTATAACGATAATGAATTTTTACCTCATCAATTTTAGAGTATTCCGCTGTTCCAATAATTTTTTCCAGTTTTTCGAGAACCTCTGTTCGAAGTGGCAAAAGTTTGCTTTCATAGACTACATACTCTTGTCCAGTCTCGCGATCATCCTCAACATCTGTGTGTACAGTAACATCATAAACACTATCAAAAGCTTTAATAACAGTTTCTGCTGTCCATGTTGCAATCTCATGCCCCTCAGATACGGTAATATTTGGTGCAACTTCAATATTAACATCCAAGATCGCTTTATCACCAATTTTACGGCTGCGTAGATTATGCATTCCTTTTACACCGTCAATACTTTTAATAATGGCCTTGATCTCTTCACGCATTTCTTCGCTGACACTTGTATCAAGTAGTTCATGTAAACTGTTTAAAATAAAATCCCAGCCAACCTTACCAATAAATAGTGATAAGATTACGGCCACGACGAGATCGACTTCCTTGTATCCATACAAAGAAAAAATTAATCCTACAAAAACAAGAATCGAAGAAAGAGCATCTGAGCGAGAGTGCCAAGCATTTGCGATGATAAGTTGTGATTTAATTTCCTCACCGATTTTTAAAGAATATCTAAATAACCACTCTTTGGATATGATTGAAATAAATGCCACAACGAGAGTTGGCCATTTCGGAATTTCTTTAACCGTCCCAGCTAAAAAGAGTGAGATATTATCAATGGCCAAAAATATCGCAACAACAACCAAAACAATACCAATAACGATTGTTCCCAAGGTTTCAAAGCGTCCATGCCCATAAGGATGTTCATCATCAGGGTGATCGTGAGAGAAATTAGCCACGATAAGAACAAAAAGATCTGTTAAAAGATCAGATAACGAATGGATTCCATCAATGATTAAGGAATGAGAGAAAAAAACTGTCCCTACAATAATTTTTCCCGCACTCAATACAACATCGACGATTGTACCGACGATCGTGACATTAATCGCTTTTTGTTTATTTAGTTCTAAGCTCATGCAGCTGATTATGGCATACAAAGCAAAAAAAAGGCCAGTAACTTAACTGACCTTTTTTGACATATTCATCGTTTAATTTTTAGTAATTAGCCGCACTTTGATAATTTGGCATTCTTTTTAATTGAAATTTATAATACTCGAGAACTTGATCTGTTAGTGCTCCTTCAATATATCTTTCTAAAACTAAAATTGGTAATAAATACATAGGTGCATTCTCTTCTACAATAGGTGTATTTGAGATCCTTTTCCTTTGCTTCAAAATCTTTTTAAGTTCAACAGGTCCTTTAGCAAAGACTGCTAAAATAAGCTTTCCACTCTTTTCTCCAAATTTATTAATAACAGCATCAGTTTTTAAGCCTTGACCTTTAAGCGCATAACCTAAAATATTCTTTTGCCATTTCTCTGCAAGATTAAAAAATTCCTTATCCTCTTCGCTCATATCTTTGGGGGCTTTAGGATTCACTCTATTATTATAAACAGACTTAATCCTTTCAATATCCATACTATCAAAAATAGGTTTTGCTTGTATACTTGCAAGCATATTTTGTGCAATTGGGGTATTTCCATCTGCGATATAAGTTATATGGGTTAAGTCATCAAAATAATTAAATGTTTTACGACTTCTACTTTGAGGTAATGGAGTAACACTGCCAAATTTTTCTACTGATACAATATTTGCAGCTTTAAAAGCATTTAATCCATTTTCTTCACCATATTTCACACCAATTTTTGAAATTTGATGCATTAAAACTTCAACAAAACTAGATTTTCCACTTGAATGCATACCAAGAGATTTTTTCATCCAATAGAATCTATCCTGAAGTTGATTTATTTTATAATCATCTCCAATAATATAAGGGACTTTAAAAATTACTCCATTTTGCATTTTAAATGGTATCGGATCATTGATGGCTTCACCCATAGCGTAATGACTAAGAATGCTTCTAACCTCTTTCTGAATAAAAGGAATATCCACTAATGCCATGTGATTAAGGTCCGTTGCTGATTTAGTACTTCTACGCTTAAAAAGATTTTTCATGGCCAAAAGTCGATCTGGCCATGTTCCAATCACGGCCCTATCGGAGATGTATTTATAATTTGGATTCGTCCCTTTAAATCCATTTAAAAACTTCCCATTTTCTGCGAGAACCAAAAATCCCTTGGTTTGTACATCTTCTTGAACGGCCACATCAAAACAACTCGTTGGTACATGATCTATGGAACGTTTGATCTGCTGGTAGATCTCCGCTAATTTTGCATACTGTACAATGACTGTTGGCTTTGATTTTTTAACCAAAGCACAAATATGATCCGGTGTTTTCAATATATCAATAAAGAACTTGCCTACAAGTTTCATAGATTCAATACTTTTATTAATAGGAATACAATTCCAAGGATACCTTTTAACTCCTTTTTCATCACATCCATTAATCATATCAAAACGAGTATTATAGAATTCATATTCCTCAATAAGGTCTCTAATACTTCCAAATTCTTTATTTCTCCAAGTCATATAACTAGAAAGTATATTAGCTTTAAAGTCCAGCCTGCCATCTCTAAAATTACGGTATTTATACATTCTTTCGTAATGCTCAATTTTATGTTGAGCAATTTCAAGCAGATTAGTCCCTTCATCAAAGCGATTACATTTAGAAGTCAGCCCTGCATTTTCATCAGTACAAAATGCATAGCTCTTAACCGTAATTGTATCAACATATGTTTGTTTTTTATTCACGACACTCCAAAGATCTTTAGTCTCAGCTGGCGTAGCACCATTATCTTCCAGCTTGTAAATATCTTTTTTAAGATCAAAAATTTCTTTCGTAAGACTCTGCTTGGTTTTATCAAATCGTAAAGCTGCAAGTTCTGTTTTAAGAGAGCTTAAGTTTTTTTCTAACTTTTTAAAAGACCCATCTTTTAGTTCGACTTCTCTAGCATAAGCAAATCTTAATGCGGCTACATCATATTTTCCCAAGGCTTTTAACTGATTGAGTGCGCTATATGAATAATCCATTACCGAGGAGTAAGCTGGTTGGTAGTTTAAGCCAAGTTCTTTAGCTTCGGAAATTGAAAAGAAATTCTTCTTATCCGTAGATCCGGTAAAATTATGTCTTAAACCCAGGTTGTGTCCTAACTCGTGCACAAATGTGGCAATCCACGCTTTCCCGGCCATGATATCTGAGACTTCTTTTTGTTGTTTACTATCTAACATGGCCCACGGTTTAAGCGTTTTTTTGCTCGTTAAAATATCTGCAATCGCTAAAAGTTCTGGGTAAACCACTTTTACTGTGCCACCGATAGGAAAAAATTCGGGTTGATGCTTATGCTTAAACCCACTTCCATATTCTTGAGCTTCCAATTGTAAGGTTTTTTTATCAATGGCATCAACTCCATCAGATTCATCCTCAAGATCGATGGCTTCATCCTTACTTCTATGATTAAACTCATCATATCTTGCGTTCATTTTTTGATGCATTCTTTGATCCATCATCATTTGAAAATTTTCTTTACTCATTTTGTAGCTATGCTTTTCACTCGCAGTGCTTTCTTGCTCATAAACTTGTGAATGATCTATCAGCTCTTCTTTTGATACTTTTGCTGGTGTTGGATCCGTTTCTTTAACCGCTTCTTCTTCAGTCTTTTTTGCCGTTGCAAAATAATTTGCAAGATCAGTTGGTAAAGATGCACCTAAAGCCTGGGCAGAAACGGTAACTTCTGTTGCCATATATTTGGGTTTAGCTTCTTGATATTTTTGTTCCGTCAAGTCGACTGCTGCATTATATGATCTTCTCACTATTTGTTTAAGCATTCCGCCATACATATTAATATGCGCCTGAACTATTTCTCCAGTATAGGGATTTGTTACAGTAGGCCCATACCCAAGTAAACCATTTGCCAAGGGATCTTCAATTAAAACAATTGTGTTGTAACGTAAATCTCCTGGTCTTTTTTCCTTACCTTCAGCTTGCTCTTTAACCACCATTTTAAAAGGTGTTTTAGCTGCTGCGAGACCTTTATTAATCATTTCAACTGATTTATGAGTAGCATCCAGATAGACCTTGTTCTCTGGTTTGCTAAAGTTTTGACTTAAATAATAGACAAGCTCATTATTTTCTCTATTGGGTGCCCACCTATTAAGTAAAGCTGAATATACTTCTCTTTGATCATCAAAATTATCATTAAGCTTTTTATCGACATCCTTAAAAAATCCAAATTTATCATGATCTGCAATAGGATAATCTACAGCTACATAATCCGAAGTTTTAATTTTATCTAACTCAACAATAGAGTAGAAAAATCGTACTTTAAAAGAAGCACTTTCTAACTTCCAAGTATCAAAGTTCATACTTTTGCGAAAACATCGCCAAGAACTTTTTGTTCGATATGATTTTTCTAGCTCAATATTGATAACACCATCTGAGATTTCATAATCAACGAGTTCTACTCCTTGAGGCTCGATACAATTATTACCATTGATATTTTGGGTATCCAAAGAGTTAAGTTCTGTAACCCTTAATTCTCTAAAATTGGGTTCAAAGTAGTTTTTTTCGTGCCACTCTAACTCTTCATTTTCTTCTTGTTTATTTGTACAATCACCATATTCATCTTCCTCACAACGATAGGCTAAATGCTTACCTGGAATAGTTAACACGGGTGAATCATTGAGTTCATTGTCGGCAAAACGTTCGTCTCGTTCAATTTCAACAACTTCTAAACCATCTTCCACCCATTTAAGTTTAACTACTTTTTCATCTCCTTGAACAAAAGGAGCAGCCGCAGCTACTTTTCTCGGAGTTCCCATGGTCATTGGTACATAGAGATACTTGATCGCAAGACCTGTCTTAGCATCATGAGTTTTAACGATACTTTTCCCCCCAACTCTCGGAGATGTATAAACTTTATCCTCAGCTCTCTCTTGAGCACAGCCAATAAGTAAGCCAATAGCTAAAGAAATAAGTCCTAATGTTTTAATCATCCTTCCTCCTAAAATAATAAACCAACGTTCAAATAATACTCAATGGTATCTCGATCATAAATGACAACACTATCGTCTGGACCAGTTTCGCGTTCAACGACTGAACCGCCTTGCACACTGCCAGCACCTATTGATAGGCCATTTTTAAAACTACGTGTAATATCTATAATTGAATAATAAGCAGGGTTTTTTCTACGCCCTGAATATGACCATGCCGTCGAATAAATGATCAGAGGTGAAATGGCCCAATTTTCTGCAAAACTATATCTAGCTCCATAAAATTGTTTGATTTTATATTCATTATTTGTTTTATGATTTCTCGTTGTAGTGTGTTGGTGAAAGCTTTTGACAAACTTAGGTGTGTAACTAAGGCTAAACTTATCATTCATCTTAAACGCTAGTGTTGTACCAAGTTCAAAACTCACTAACATTTCCGTTGCTCTTTTACTTTTTTTACTCGTTGGTAGAACAGTTCGAAATGATGGCGACAATGTCAGATCTTTTGAAAGCTCCCAACCTTTTTTCTTAAATGTAATTTGAGTATCGGCCAACTCATCTGCATAAGAATCAGTTAAGTCTTTTGTTACTTTTAAACGAAAAAGCGCACTATACTCACTATTCATTTGATAGGTAAGTTTATACTCAAAATCGGAGTCATAACCTTTTTCATCACTGGAAGTGATATGATTATTCGTATTTAAACCAGCAGATATTGATTGAGTTATTTTTTTATCTTCAACCTTGGTTTCATTGGTTGGAAGTTTAATTTCTACTTTATTTACAGCGGCTTGTGAGATGGTGATTTTATCTTTTAACTTAGCCTTCTTTTTTAGCACCTTCGTCACCACAACAGGTTTACTTTTTATGATGACCGCTTTTACGGTTTTTTTCTTTTTAGTCTGAATAGGTAGAATCGGTGTAATGGTAGGCGTAATCACTTTCACAGCTTGAATTTCAATTCTTGCGCTGTCTTCGATCTGCTCGTTAAAACATCCACCGAGTAAACTCGTTAGTAAGAATGTCAAAAGAGATCGATTCAATAGCATTTTTTCTCCATGTAAGAAAGCGTTGCATCAAATTCCATTTTGACTATAGTGTCTAATTATGCAATATCAGTGACAATTCTCAATACTAACGGTAATATTTATACATACAAATGAACTAAAGTACTGAAATTATGGAAAAAATAATATTAAACAGAGTTGTAACTCACCGAAATAAGAATGTAGTCATTCCCATGCTTACTGGTATCTTTTTGGCCCTTTATTCATTAACGGGGTCATTAAGCTACCAACGAGGCGTCGTACTCGTAATGCCCGAGCTGGAACAGGCCATCCCATTTTGGACCTGGACCATATGGATTTACATCGTTCTCTACCCAGCTTTTCTCGTTTGGAGTCTTTATACTTATAAAGATACGGCCAATATGAATAAAACGACTTATGGATTTTTGCTTTTAACATTTATCTCTTGTACTTTTTTCATGCTTTTTCCTACGATTTACCCGCGGGAGTTTTTTCCGTTACCTCATAACGACGATCTCACCACGCTTATCTTTAGGGCCATGCGTGCAGCTGATAAACCCAGTAATTGTTTACCTAGTTTACATGTTGGACTTTGCTATACATTTAGTTATGGTTTTTATCAGGAATCGAAATCGAAATTTTGGATAGCCATTTTCATTTCTACTCTCATCGCGATTTCAACTTTGACCACTAAGCAGCACTATATTTATGACATTGTTTTGGGGTTTCTGTTAGCGAGTGGGATTTATTGGTTTTTTCAAAAGTTTACGGATATTTCAGATAAATAATTACGACTCTAAGTCGATGAGAGCTTTAATCCAGTTGCTCACGAGCTAATATTTCAAGTTTTTCCGCTGTCACATCCTCGGCTTTTAAATATTCACCTACCCGCAGCTCAACAGTTCCAAACCAATTTTTAAGCAAAACAGATGGCTGACTAAGGGCTTTACCATTGTGTTTACGACTAAAGAAACTCCCCCATAACCCATGCAAGGTCATCGGGACAACAGGAACTGAAATTGTTTTTAGCATTGTTTCGATGCCTCGTTTATACTCCCCTAGCTCTCCAGTTCGGGTTATATTTCCCTCAGGAAAAATACAAACAATCTCGCCATCTCTAAGAGTTTGTTCAATTGTTTTCATTGCATTTATTAAAACTTTTCGATCTTCACTCTTACCTGCAATAGGAATAACCTTTGCATCTTTAAAGAATCTCTTTAACGCTCCTATTTGAGTAAACTTATAATAGAGAACATAACGAATAGGTCGTTTAATTGTGGCAGAGATAATTATCCAATCAACAAAACTAACATGATTACAAGTTAGGATGCACCCACCAGACTTGGGTATATTCTCTTCTCCAACAACTCTAACTCGGTAAGCAATTCGAGAAAGAAATACGGCTAAAAATCGCAGCGTAAACTCAGGTAATACTGTATAAATATAAATTGCAGCAAAAGATTAAGCAAAGACCAAATCCCAAAAATTTGCGGCATAGTTAAACCAATTTGATAAAAAATAGTTAAAAGAACTGCTGTAAGTACCATGAAAAGAGCATTCAAAATATTAAGGCCAGCTATAACCCTAGATCTTTCTCCTTCAACAGATTTTTGTTGAACAAAAGTATATAAGGGCACAGTAAAGAAGCCTGAAAAAATAGAAATTCCAAGTAAATCAATCATCATACGATAATGAATTGGTGTTTGAAAAAAACTAGTAAAAGTCACTACCTCTTGAGTCAGTCTTAGAGGTTCTCCAATTAAAAAGAGATCAAAAATAAACAGACTCATTCCAAATGAACCAATAGGAACAAGACCAAGTTCTAATCTTTCTCTACTTAAACGTTCGCACAAAATATTTCCAATCGCCACACCGATACTAAAAAGTGCTAAAAATAAAGTAACGACATGTTCATTTCCTCCAACTATATTTTTCACATAACCGGGAAACATCGATAAAAGCGCTGCTCCTAAAAACCAAAACCAAGAAATTCCTAACACAGACAAAAAGACGGGTTTAGACTTAGTGGTAATTTTTAAAATATCAATTGTTGGTTTAAATAAGCCCCATTTAATTTTTAATTCTTTGGCCGTTGCAGCTAATGGCCGTATTTTCATACTAAAAATAGTTCCAACGATAGCAAACGCAA
>JABJPQ010000244.1 GCA_018663815.1 Halobacteriovoraceae bacterium
TAAGCTGCGCTCCCCATTGTTCCACCTAAGCTAAGTAAGCCTTCAGCATCTGAATTTCTTGCAACCAACGAGGGTCTTAAATTTAAATTTATTTCTCCACCAGGAGCTGCTGATCTAGCTCCTGTGTCCGTACTAGAGTTACCAACGAGTTGAACTAACTCACCTTTGGCCCCTGCTTTATTGGCCATATATACAGTATTAATTGGATTTGCCGCTGTATCATCAGAAGTTCTGGTACAAAAAACAAGACCATCTATTCCATCTTCTATCGGGCGTCCGTTAGGCATCATTTGTCCGTCAAGAACAGATTTCATTCCCTCTAAAACACCACTGGCTCTATGAAATTTTAGTCCATATTTTTTCTCCACCTTATCTGACTCTAATTTACCATTTACAATTGTCGTTGCTGCAAGAGGGTGTTCGCCTGAGACGATTCCCAATCGTAAATAGTCATTCCCTCCACTTCCATAATCTTCTTGGTGTTCGCCATTTGCGGCCATACCAACCATTACATTCGCACCAGGAATATTCATTCCACCAGCAACATCAATACAAAGATAGGGCAGCCCTGCACTAAATTGGGGTAACTCACAGGCAACAGTTTGTGCATAGGCTTCATTTTGCGAAAGCACCATGGATGCAAAAGAAGGTAAAACCATTGTTGTCGTAATTCCATAAAAACCATGGGCCATAAACTCTCTTCTTGTTTTAGGCATTTTATGATCTTCATGTAAAAAAGGTTTTAAGGTCAAATCTTCAATTGCTAAGTTCTTTTTCTCATCTTTTTTCTTTTTCATGTTATTCCCCAGTATTTATTTTTTTATAAAAATGTTACGTAAGTGCTTGCTAGTATTGCAGTACAAGTCAGCTTTAAAAGCCTTGTTTTATTGCCAGAAGCTACTAAGTTATCTGTATTACTTAGAATTGCGTTCAGCTCTGATTTCATAGTTTGGTGATCGACATTATTAACTGTATCAAGGTCTAAAAAGCCATTTAAAAGATTATCTATCGCATTACTGTTAGACATTGCTTCAAGGTCTGACCTCTCATCAATATAAGGATTACAATAAGCAAATGCTAATCTGGCAGAAGCAATTTGATTAAATCCATTAAGTGACTCTAAACTATTTGTTGAGGGCAATTGCATTTTAATAAGTTCATACTCTGCACTTACTCCCCCCATAGGAACACCTGTTAGACTTGCGTAGGTATTATTTATTTGGGCAAAGTTTTTTGCCCCCACTCCCGATGCTTCCGGAATAGCAGTTTCAATCCTTTCACCCGCGCTATCTGAGGCTTTTGTCATCTTTTCATTAGGCTCTGGGTCCAAACAAGAGACAAGAGTAAAAATTGTTAAAAAAAGTAATAAAGTATTTTTTCTCATCTCTATTCTCCAATGCATATTAATGCAGCATTAATAAATAAATTTTTCATATTTCCGTCTTTATCAAATTTGTCAGCAAGTTCACTAACACTAACTTTGTCAGCCTCAGAAGCTGGAGCTCTAAAACACATCTTTGTGAATACTTGTTGAGCTAAACATTTTCGAACTTGCTTCGTTTCAGAAAACATTTTTCCAATAGACTTGGCTCCATTACCAGAAGTAACAGGTCCCCATCCAATATATGCATTTTGGCCTTCGTTCCATAGGTTTAACCACATATCACTCGTTGTAATTTTACCACCTGGAAAAATATTATTTCGATTGATCTTAGGTGATACAGGTCCAACACTTACAATATTTCCATTTTCATCTAAATCTTCGTGATCTGCATATCTCATGGCACCTTTTGCATAATCATAATAAGCAAATGCACCTCTTAAACCATCTTGTCCCGCATGACAGCCAACACAAAAAGTTTTGTATGTTTCTGTTTTTCCCCCAGGTGCTCTATCAACATCTCTGGTTACTCTATAATCAGGAATTGTCGTATCGTTTAACTCTTCCATCTCAAGACATAGAAAATTCTTAGCAAAATTAGAAAACACTGACCTATTTGTTCCTGCATCATAGTAAGCTTTTGCAAAAGCACGAGTTGAGAAAATTCCAGCAATAGCAGCTTGATCTCTTGTCGTATAAGTATTTTGTTGTGACATTTTTAAATGTGTTCGATTTCCTAGTGGAACATTTTGCTTTTCAGCCTCTTCATACATTGTATTTTTAGTTCGATTATACAAAGGAACTGCTGTATCGACTTCACTCAGATAAAACCAATCATTTGTAGCTTTTCTAGAATTATATCGAGATGGTATTCCTGTTGCTGTATTCGTGATTAATGTTCCATCAAATTGA
Organism: Halobacteriovoraceae bacterium; assembly: GCA_018663815.1. Classification (GTDB taxonomy): domain Bacteria; phylum Bdellovibrionota; class Bacteriovoracia; order Bacteriovoracales; family Bacteriovoracaceae. The sequence goes on from JABJPQ010000244.1 coordinate 2,294, forward strand.
TAGAGAATATTATCCCAAAAAACACGAAAAAAATTAATCTCATCTCTTGTTGCTCCAATTAAAGTTGCAGTCATATCATTAAGGGGAGCAAATTGAGTTCCATCCTCATTAGACATTGGAGTAAAAAAGTTTTTAAGTGTTACATTATAAAAACCTAAGTTCCCCTCAACCATATCTCTTGCAGCAGCATCAAGTTCGCCACTTACTACCATAGCTTCATATTTATCTGCAGTAGCCTTATTAGCTGTATTACCAGTCAAAGATGAATATAACTTTTTAGCTTGATCCCTAGGTCCCGCAACGGCACTTGATGTAGCCAAGATTAATAAAGAAGCCAAATACTTTTTTCTTCCTTTCTTAACGCCCACTTCATACCCCCAATAATTCAGTTTTTACTTAAGTACCTTTCGGTATCTCTGACTAAAATTATAAGCTTTTTTTAAATTTTCTTGATATAAAACAGGAACCACAATCACCTTCTTAATAATTTCAGATGACTAACGGGATTACGAAAAAATATTTCATCAATAAACTGCCACAGTTTTGTGACAATTAAGCTCATACGTGTGTAATTTCAACAACTCATGATTAAAATCATATCTAATTTCATGAAATCACATTAATTTAGTTGGTATTTTTGAATTATATTAACTAAAATTTCAGCATGTTAATACGCGCATTTGTTTTCACAATCGCCATGCTTGGATCTTATCTTAGCTATGCCTACCCTAACTTCATTGGAAAGGGATATCACAACTGTTTAACTTGCCATTATAATCCCTACGGAAACGGTCCACTAAATGACTATGGTAGAGGTGTTGCTGCAAGTGGGATCTCTGACAGAGCTTTTATTAGCAAGAAAATCTCTGATGAAAAGTTAAGTGATATTTCTGGCTTCTATTTTAATAAACCAACTAAGAAAAGTTATATTAAACCTTCTCTCGACTACCGTGGGCTTTACTTAAAAAGAGACCTGCAAACTGATGATCCACAAACGAACTGGATAAACATGCAAATGGATGCCAGTGTTGTTTTAGAACTTGGTAAAAAAAAGCAATACACTGTTACCTATACTCACTCATTTGTTCCTGACAACAGCTTGCCTGCGGGACATGCAATGTTTGACGTAGCTCCAGGGGAACATTTAAACTTTTCCCGTGAACATTATATTGGGTATAAGATGAATAAAAGTATGTCCGTTTACCTTGGTAAAATGGATAAGGTTTTTGGAATTAGAGTCCCAGACCATACCGCTTTCTCTCGAACCAAAACGGGCAATGGCCAATATGATGCTACCCACGGAGTTGTTGGTCACCTAACCAAAGAAAAATTTGATTTAGGGGTGCAAGTTTTTATGGGTGACTTTGAAAAAGAAAGTGTTTATCGCTCACAGGGTCTCTCGTCAAAATTTGAATACTCTGTAAATGAAAAACTAAGGGCCGGTATTTCCGTTTTACATGAAGAGTTTGATGCAAAAACAAATACGGCTTATGCAATAATATCGAAGATTGGAATTGGAAAGGGTTCAAGTGTCATGCTTGAATTTGGTCGTGTCAATGTAAGTACAACGAGCGCATCTCCCATAACCCAACAATATATCTTTTTGCAAAATCATTATTACCTCCGTCGCGGGTTATACTTCATGACGACATATGAACAGTTTATTGATGATGTCTCTGGTGCCAGTGAAGAACATAGAATCTCACCCGGAATACAGTATTTTCCTTGGCAACGATTAGAGATAAGAGCAGATTTAACAAATAATAAATCCTATGGGACAAATGTTGCTGTCAAAGATTCATGGACATTTTTAGGACAAGTGCATTTATGGTTTTAAAAATACTTATTTCATTTTTATTATTTAATTTCGCAGTTACATCAACCGTACATGCTAGACGTGCGAACCCATCGTTTAAAAAAGCCCAAAAACAATTTAAGCAAAAAAGATATTCTCAAAGTTTAAAAAGCCTTAGGCGTGGATACAATTTTAAAAAAACAAGACGGATACCGGCCAAAGCTCTTTTTTTAATCGCACTTAACTATCACAAACTCAAAAACGAGAATAAATCAATTTACTATTTCAATCGTCTCATTAAAAATAAATTTACACGAAAACACATTGGGGTTTTGAAAGCTTTAAAGAAAGATGAAGTTGATGAAATAAAAGTTCCTTATTTACTCGGTAGTACCTACTTCTATCTTGCCCAGGGACATTATGTTAAGTTCACAAAAAACAATAGTATTCAAGATGCCCACAAAGCTAAGCAATACTTTCAAATTTGCGACGATACTGACTTCAATGATAAGTGTGCTGACTTTATAGATAATATCGAGCTTAAAATTGCCTATGAAAAAAAGAAAAGAAAATCTTTTGAATTTTTTCTCTATGCCGGAAGACTGATCTATCAAGAACAGTTAACCCTGAAAGAATCTACCACAAATACCTCTCACGAAATAATCGCTAACAATTCTACCCTATGTTACGGAGCAGGAATAAGACGAGGTAATGCTTTTAGTGGTTATGAACTTTCAGGCTGTTTTTTTAGTGGTACGGCCACCGTTGCATCCGCTCCTTCATCTGGTTATGATTACAAACAAAGTGGAGTTCCAATTGCTGGCGCCTTGGTTGAAGTCGGAAAGTATTATAAGTTTGATAATGAAAGCACCCGGTTTGGCGTAAGTTTACCCATAATTTATCGATCAGGATTATATAGTGACGCAAGTGATCCTGACACTGGTGAGTCTGCAACGATTGAAGATCCTCGCAGCATGAATTGGGGAATTATGTTTACAGCGGGAGTACAAGTATCCTTAGTTGAGCTTCAAACAAAGCTCGGACATATGGGAGATGCAAACCTACTATCACTCAATCTAGGGTTAAATTTCTAATATGCTCACCTGCTATAATAACCTAAATCAAATAGTCACCCTAAAAAAAGCCCATGCTAAAGATGGTAGAAATCTTGTTCCTGATGATCTTGAAATTATTGAACAAGCTGCTATCGTATTTGATGAAACTAAAATTATCTGGATTGGATCTTCGGATGATATTCCCTCAGAATACAAAAAAATTAATACAGTTGATTATTCCGGGCACTGCTTAACTCCAGAAATTGTTGACTCACATACACACCTTGTTTTTGGTGGTAATCGTGCCTTTGAATATACTATGCGTTTGAATGGTGCCGACTATCAAGATATTGCTTCAGCAGGAGGTGGTATTCTTGCTACGATGGAAAAAACAATAACGGCAACTGAGGATGAATTATTTGAAAGTGCAAAAGAGCGAGTGCTTCGAATATCTTCCTATGGTATTGGCACTATAGAAGTTAAGAGTGGCTATGGATTAACATTAGAAAGTGAGCGAAAGATAACAAAAGTAATTCACAGACTAAAAGTTCATTTTGCAGGTCGTGTTCAAATCATTAATACCTTTCTTGCAGCTCATGCTGTACCTGGAGGATTTGAAAACTCCGAAACCTATATGGACAAAGTTGTTCTTCCACTTCTAGATGAATTTGTTAAAGAAGACATCATCGATTTTGTAGATATTTTTCACGAACAAGAATATTTTGATCATAAAGACTCAATTAAGCTTTTTGAAAAAGCACAAGAGCTTGGAATTAAGATAAAAATCCACGCTGATGAATTTAACGATAATAAAGGTGCCATATTAGCCACAAAATATCTAGCAACAAGTGCTGATCACCTACTCTGCACCACAGAAGATGGAATTTCCGCTCTCGCTAAAGAAGGTACCGTTGCAACCCTTTTACCTGGAACCGCTTTTTTCCTTGGAAAGCCTCTCGCAAATGCTAAACGGTTTTTATCCGCAGGATGTAAAGTGTCACTCGCAAGTGATTATAATCCAGGCTCATGTCATTGTGACAATTTAATTTTCATTGCCTCCATGGCCGCAAAAAGTATGCACTTCAATCTAGCTCAACTTTGGAGTGCGATAACCTTAAATGCTGCTCACGCTTTAGCACTTACTAACCAAGGTGCTATCATTGAAGGGCTTGCTCCCCGCTTTACACTTTTTAAATGTAATAGCATTGATGAAATTACATATTCATGGGGCAGGAACCTAGCTATTGATAAAAGCTAAATCCATTTTTATTTGGAGGAATTTATTTTATCTGAAATTAAACTTATAAATTTTTTTGACATAAAATCAAACTCTTCATCAACAAACTTAATGACTTTACCTTTATGGTAAATCACTGATGAAGGTAGTTTCGTAACATTAAATGAGGCTGCAAAGCTTCCTTCAATATCAGAAATTGAATTAAACGCTAATTTATATTCTTGTTCTACCTTTTTAATTGATTTCAAAGCTTCCTCAGTATCGTTATTAATACCTAAAACAAAAACTTTATTTTTAAATTTTTTTATTAATTTATTAAGTGTTTTGAACTCTGAAATACAAGGACGGCACCATGACGCCCAAAAATTAACAATAACAATAGGTTCTTTTAAACTTTTCAGGTTAATAAGTTCACCTTTTGTTGTCTTTTTAGTCAATTTTGAAAATTGTGTTTCATATACAGTAAAACGTTCTTTATTTTTTTCTGTTCTAGAGGCCGACAACTCTTGTCCATTAATAAGCATCTGAGATACTAAAACAACAGTAAATATCAGAGAAAGAATTATGGCCGGAAAAAATTTCTTCATTTTCTACACTCCCCGTCTATGAGAGATTATACTATAGACTTATCGACAGGTTTAGAAGGTAGTATTTACCCATGAAAGAAGATACAGCTAAAATTCCAATAGATCAATCAGGGCAGAGTCTTATTGAGTTTGTTCTTTTACTGGCAGGAATTGTTATTATATCATTTACTTTTTTAAGAGTTGTTAACTCTGAAATGGCTTCAAGGTGGGAAAACATGGCAAATATCATACTTGAAGATAAAACACAAAAATTAACTATTCCATAAATAACTGAAGGGCTTATGAAAAAATTTATTCTCTCGCTAGATCAAGGAACGACAGGAACAACTTCACTTTTAATTGATGCTGAATCTCTTCAGCTTGTTGATAAAGTTAACATTGAATTCCCACAAATATTTCCTAAGCCCAGTTGGGTTGAACATAATTTAAATGATATTTGGAAAACAGTTGAAAACAGTATCATAAAGCTACTCCAAAAAAATAATATCACTTCCGATCAAATCAAATCTATTGGAATAACAAATCAGCGTGAAACGACGTGTGCTTATGACAAAAGTGGTGAGCCACTTGCTAATGCTATTGTCTGGCAAGACCGTAGAACATCAACATATTGCCATGAAAATTCAAAAAACTATCAAAAGCTGCAGTTAAAAACGGGATTACCCCTTGATCCCTACTTCTCAGGCACTAAAATGCGCTGGTTACTACAAAACAATGAACAGGTAATACAGGCTGCAAAAAATAATAATTTACACTTATCAACAATCGATACCTTTTTATTA
>JABJPQ010000298.1 GCA_018663815.1 Halobacteriovoraceae bacterium
AAATTGTTTCTTTTTGCATTCTTGATTTAGCTCTTGCAAGCATTTTTCAATATACCACGAATTGATTTTTGTTTTTATAGCAACTGAGGTAACGATATTTTTTTTATGCTGACTGGTTAGTTTAAAAGGGACAATATGTGTTTTAAGGTGCGAAGAGAAAAAAGTTTTTCTATCAATTTTTAGCTCTCTTTTTTTATCAAGCAAATAACTTTCAACCGTTCTGGTATCTTTTTTAAAGTGAAGCGGCATCTTCATTTTATCTTGTTTATAAGGTTTTTCTTTTAATTGGCTTAGGGTATGTTTGACAAAATTTAGCTTTTTAAGTGCTACGGAGTTTGCATATGATTTATGCCAGTTTGTATGAGTCAAAACATAAGCAAAAGTTTCGGCCCAATCTTCATCTGGATGAGCTTGGGCGTAAAAATCTTTTAAAAATGAGACGTACTCATTCGAGTTTGGATCTGGAGAGTAAGAGTTAGGGTATTGAGTAGAGCTCTTACCAAATAGTTGTTGCCTAGATTTTGAAAGCCTCAGCTTGTACGCATTATCTAATGCATGTCCTGTCTCGTGACAACAGAGTTTTAAAAACTCGCTTGGAGTCTCACCTTCACAATAACCTAAGTATTTTTTTTCTAGGGTAATTAATTTTTTATGACCTAAAACGAAAGGCAGTGCAAATCCGGCCACACCATCAGGAGAAAACCACTCATCGGCTAGCCAAATATGTGGGGTCCAAGCAATCTTGTGTTGTCTTAACAAAGTGCTTAACTGTTTTATTTGATCCTTTTTATCTCTTGGTAAAGTGAGTACTAGATCACAGACACGAAGTTTGAGAATGGCTGAATATTGCATTTTGTCTAAATTAATCATAAGGATATGGTAGCTGATGATGTGTTATACTCAAGTACTTTGGAAATTATTACATGCATGGCCTAAGCGAGCTTTAAGTTTGCATACGCTGTCTAGGGTGACTAAAATAACTCTAAGGAGTTAAATGTTTAAAGTTTCTCTATCGATAGGAATATTTCTGATTTCCAGTGTCTTCGTAAGAATGTTGGTTAATTTAGCATCTTAAACTTAAGATGTTGATTTCATTCAATATTCATACTATTTTATATGGATGAATAATTTCTTAAAATCATTGTTTTTACTCGTGATATCCTATGGTGCCTTAGCAGCGCCAATCCCTTTTTATGCCGCTGTTTTTGATGGATATGATCGAGTTGAAAAAATACCTGTTACAGACACAATTAATAAAGCTCCATCAAACCTTGTTTTAAAGAAATTTTCTCACAATAAAAAAACACTTGGCTTTGCTCGAAATATTAATACCACCACCGGGTGTAGCTCCGCTTGTTTGCCTGTCTCTTATACTGCTTTTTACTCTGCCAAGGGTGATTTTATAACAGTTAAAAGTCGCTCAGGTCTAACTAAGATTGATCATGCTCCATTTAGCAAAGAAGATTATTCCCAACTCGATTTCATATTATCTATGGCACCTAAAATTTTTGATCAAATAGTACATCCAAAAGAGATGACAGATGCGATATCAGGTGCCACCAAGAAAGCTTATATGGAAAACGTGATTAAAGGAGCTGCTTATTCTACATTAAGAATACATCTTTATAACCAAGATACACTCAAGCAGATCAAAAACTTTTTAAAAAAGTAGTCTGTTGGCATAACGCAGATTAAGGAATTTTAATGAAAAAAATATTTGCGATTATTTCTCTTATTGCATGTTTAGCTCTTTTTAGTCTTGTCAGTATTTTCCAATTCAAACAGATAAAAAAGTCTGGGGTATATGATCTAGATATTTTAAAAACAAATGTGAATGTGCACTTTGACTCATTTGGAGTTCCCCATATTGAGGGGGAAAGTGCTGAAGATGTGTACCGCGTATTAGGCTTTATTATGGCCAGTGATCGTCTTTTTCAAATGGATTTAATGCGCAGGTTAGTGAATGGACGGTTAAGTGAAGTCTTTGGAGATAAAACATTAGAAGCAGATATTTTGCTTAGAAAGCTGCGGTTTAAAAAAGTTGCGCAAGATTTTTGGAAAAACAAGCAAGCAACTCTTACGCCCCAATTAGTGAGTCAATTAAATGCTTATCTAGAGGGGATTCATTACTTTATTGATCATCAAGCATTACCAATTGAGTTTGATCTTTTAGGTTATTCTCCTGAGCGTTTTGAAGTGACAGATATTCTTGGTGTTGCAGGTTATATGAGTTTAACTTTTGCAATGGGACTTTCGAACGATATTAATTTATCAGAATTAATCGAACGCTTACCGGAAGACAAAATAAATATTTTAAGAAATGGAGCGACAAGTGATCAGCTCTACTTTCCTAAGAATAAAGCAGTTAAAACAGATTTCCTCAATCGGTTTAACCAATCAGTAGAGCAGATCGCAGATTACTTTCCTTTGTTTCATGGTTCTAATTCGTGGGTACTTTCTGGAGAACGTACAAAATCTGGCAAACCTATACTGGCAAATGATCCACATATTGGAGTTTCAAATCCTCATATTTTTTATGAAGCCCATATAAAACATCCAAATTTGGAAGTTTATGGTGAGTTTTTGCCATTAACTCCATTTCCAATTCTAGGGACAACTCCATATTCATCTTGGGCCATAACAATGGCCATGGTGGATGATGTCACAGTTTATAATGAAAAAATAAACCCTGAAAATAAGAATCAGGTGATGTATAAAAATGAGTGGGTAGAACTAGAACGTGAAGTTCAAACGATAAAAGTTAAAGGGAAAAAAGATCATTTTGTAGAAGTGTTGATGACTCCACATGGACCTTTAATTGATAACAGCAAGTATGGAGTTGACGGAAAAAACCTATCCCTTGCATGGTCTGTTTACCATCCAGAAAATAATACGATGCAAGCTCTTTTTGAGTTACCACGAGCGCGGACAGTTGCCCAGTTACGGCAAGCGGTTTCTCATGCAGCAGCGCCTGGTTTAAATATAAGTTGGGTAAACTCTTCAGGTGATATTGCTTGGTGGACGCTTGGAAAGTTTCCAAAACTTCCGGCCGGTGTCCCATCTGATGTTGTACTTAATGGTTGGGACGGGCTAAGTGAAATTGAAAGCTATTATACTATTGATGAGAATCCTCATTCTATAAATCCGGCAAGTGGTGTTATTGTTTCGGCTAATTATCAACCTCAAGATATT
>JABJPQ010000662.1 GCA_018663815.1 Halobacteriovoraceae bacterium
AAACGAACTCATCAAGTTGAGTAAATAAATTTAAAATGTTTGTGATTGGCGGGATATATAAACTAAGAATTTTTGTGGTATCAAGTTCAATTTTTTCAAGAATTTCTTGAATTTGAATAATGAGTTCTAGTCTTTGAAAATTTTCTTGAGAGATGCTTATTGGCTCGACGTAAAGGGTGTGCCCAGAGTCAGATCGTGAAATAATTCGCCCGAGTGAAGAATTATAGGAATCGCTTTTAATCGGAATGACATAGCGATCATTAATAAGATCAATAGAAGAGAACTGTAATTTATTTTTTAATCCGTCAGAGTTGAGTTGTTTAGAGAGTTTGGTTCGAATTTGTCCTTCTAAGTTAAGCTGCTTTTTATAGAGAGGGGAAATGATAGGATGCTTTTCAAGGTTAACTTCACCATCGAATGAAACGAATTTTCGGAAATCCCGTAAAAACTCTCTATGAATTGAGTTTTTAAATTGAGGTAAACTTTGCTCGATTTGGGTGATATCAAGGTATTTTTTAGTGAGGTTAATATTATTTAAAAATATTTCTATTATTTTCGCATACTCATTAAGCTCAGAAAGATGCAGCGCGGAATGTTTTTGTACTTGAATAAGCTTTTTAGCAGCATCAAAAGTGGGATCAAAGTGAGAGAGATTCTCACAAAACTCCTTAAAATCATTATTGTAGAGATGTTCAATATATGTGCTGGTTAAGTTAAGCTTGTGTTCAATACTTTCTTTTTTAGCAAGAAATTGCAGAACACAAGATTTTGTCACTGCAAAGTGAGCATTACTTAAGATGAGTTTTACAATGGAATTCCATTCGATTTGTTGGAGTACTTGTTCATTTTTGTGTATATTTTCATGCATGATACAATCTTATGATCAAATTAAAAAACAGTCTATTCTTATCAACAATCAAGTACAAGAAAATGTGTATATCCAAAAAATATATTCGACATCGCAGTTTATTTGCTGCTCATTCAGATTTGTCGGAAAAACACAATATGTCTATATAGGTCGAGGGGCCGGTAAAGAGGGATTGTGGATAGACGATGAAAAGCCTGAAAGTTTTTTGAGAAAAAAAGATAAACTACTTGAATACTTACGGAAACACCTTGGATCAACAAGTTTTAATTCTTTTGTTATTGATGAACAAGATAGAATTTTTTCCATTAATTATAATAAATGGGGAAGAATTAATCGCTTTTATTTTTTTTATAATGGTAGAAATTTGTACTTTGCAAATCACTTTTATGATGTAAAGGCATCACAGATGAAATTATTTCGATCGTGGACGAATAAGGTTGAGCTTGCAAATGAATCTAACTTTGCTCTTTTTGATGAGGTTGGACGAAAAAAACTAGATCATTCAGAGTTAGCTTCCAAGGATAATATATCAATAAAGAAAATGCTAAATGAAGAAAAGAAAAAGGCTTTAAAAAGTAGTGTTGGGGTGAAGTCACAAAAATTTTTAAGTAGGAAAAGGAGTAAAATTTTAGGTGATTTGGATAATATTAATTCCATAGAAGCCCTTAGAGATTTAGCACAAAAAAGTGAGAATTTGAGTCAATTACCGCTTAAGCACACTGTTGAAAAAATTGTTTTGAAGTTTAAAGAAAAAGATCACTACAAAAGACGAGATGAAGTTTATACTAAAATAAAAAAGCTTAATAAGGCAAAGGGAATTCTTGATATTAGACTTAAAGACACTGAAGCCTTGTTAGAAAAAAATAATAAAATTAATCTTATAAATACTTTAAAAGTAACATCGCCAATTTGGAAAATTAAAAAAGAAAAAATCATTGAAATAAAAAGTATTGATAAAAAATACAAAGTTTTGACCTTTGATTCACTTTCAATGGCCATCGGCCTTTCAGCTCACGGAAACGATCAGATGCGAAAAGAATGGTCAAAAAAAGACGATTATTGGTTTCATCTGGATGGAGATAAAAGTTCACATATAATTATAAAGATTAAAGACGGTATTCTATCAGAAAAAAACTTTATCATCGCGGGCTCTGCGCTAATTGAGTTTGGGGGTTTAAATTATACCGAAGCTAATATACTCTATACCCAAGTAAAAAATTTGAAAGGTGTTAAAGGTGTTCCAGGGAAAGTTACATATAAAAAAGAAAAGAGGATTTCCATCCATATTGATCCTTCGTGGCGTGATCTTTTGTTTTAGCTTCCTTGTTTGTGAAACTTCATTTTCAAGAGTTCCTGATATTGCTAGCAGGCTTTATTCACCGCTAAAAGAGGTCGCAGATATAAGTTTTAATATTAATGCTCCAAAAGTGATTGAATTACTTAATTTAAAGGTCAATCAATCGGAGAAATCGAAAATTTCTTTACAAGCATTCAAATTTGGTAAAATAAAAAAAATTAATATTTCAGGACTTAAGTCAAATGTTAAGGGTTTGAAAAAAAAGATTGAAAAAATTTTATTGAGTAAAATAAATATTGTATGGGGGGATGACCTTATCAATTGGCTAGGAACGAGAAAGTTTGTAGAAGAGCAAAGTGGATGGTTTACCTATGTTGATGAAAAGGCTTTGTCAGACACAACAGAAATTAAAATTAAATTTATTAACCAGAACTTACAAATTGTAGAGAAAAGGCCAACGGGAACTTTGAAGGCGAATTACACATTTGTGATTAAGCCTTGGTCAAAAAAAAGATTAGTACTAGAGAAAGTAACGAGAGAGACTTACGAAGGAAACCAGTCAATTACTACGGATATATCTATTGAATACGCTATGGTCACAAAAGAAATTTGGGCCATATCTAACATTCAACTTATCACGCAACAAAAAATAAACGTTGGTGAGGATGAAAAAGTGTTACGAAATATTGTAGAAAATTTCGAGTTCACAAATTTTAGAATTGATAAAAAGTCAGCCCAAAGTTGGTTAGAAGCACAAAACCTTAGTAAATTAATCGAGTAAAAAATACTTTTTAGGATAATCGATAGAGCGTATACTATCTATTAAATTTTAAGACAATGATTTGATTTGGAGAACGATATGAGCGAATTAAGAGAAAAAGTAAACCACGTTTTAGAGGCAGCTCGATCTGTTATCTTTGGCCAAGATGAAATGTTGGAATCCATTGTTGCAGCTCTTGTTTGTGAAGGGCATCTACTTATTGAAGGAATGCCAGGCCTTGGGAAAACACTAAGTGTGTCTGCAATGAGCAAGCTATGTGACTTAGAGTTTAATCGAATTCAATTTACTCCAGATTTACTTCCCAGTGATTTAATTGGAACAATGATTTATAATCAAAAAAAAGAAGAATTTTCAACAAAATTTGGACCAATATTCACCCAATTAATTTTAGCAGACGAAATAAATAGGTCACCAGCAAAGGTACAAGCAGCTCTCTTAGAGGCAATGGCTGAAAAACAAGTGACCATTGGGGATACTTCTTATCCATTGAAAACCCCCTTTGTTGTTATGGCCACCCAAAATCCGATTGAACAAGAAGGGACATATAATTTGCCAGAAGCGCAGCTTGATCGTTTTATGATGAAAGTACATGTTGGTTATCCTAACTTTGAGGCAGAAAAATCAATCCTTGATTTAAATATGAAATCAATAGGAAGCTTAACTCCGACACTAAGTACCGAGCTTTTGGCTGGGCTTAAAAGTACTGTCGACGAGATTTATGTTGATGAAAAATTAAAAGATCTTATTATTAAAATTGTTCATGCTACACGACCTGGAAATAAATTTTTTAATAAAAATATGATGGAGCAATACTAGCAGGAGCTTCACCGCGAGCAGCTATTTGGCTTTATAAAATATCTAAATTTAAAGCGTTCATGGAAGGGAAGGACTTTGTCTCTCCTGAAAATGTCCTCGGAATTGCTAAGAGTGTTCTCGCTCATAGAGTAATACTCTCGTATGAAGCAATAATTGATAAAGTGGATGTTCGTGATGTGGTCTATGAAATAGCAAGTGAGAACTTATAGATGAACCTCAAGGAAATTGAAAAGGTTGTCGCTTCACTGCAGTCTCATCTTTTTCGAAACTCAAACGCATTTTCAGTTGGAATGCTTAAGTCACACTTCAAAGGTGCAGGGTTACAGTTTAAGGAACATCAGGTCTACAATCCTGGTGATGATGTTAGGTTTATAGATTGGAAGCTATCCGCGAAGACGAATACTACCTTTGTCAAAACTTTTGAAGAAGAACGAAATGTTGAAATTTATATATTATTAGATATATCAGCGACAATGATGATGGGTTACAAAGGTATCTCTAAACTCCAGGCAGCAATCGAAATAATATGCTTAGTTTATCTATTGGCTGAAAAATCAAAAGACAAGGTGTCGGTACTTATATGTGCCAACGAAACAAAGATACTACCACTTGTTTCTGGGCAGGAAGGAATTATTCTATTGGTTTCACAGCTACAAAAATTAGATGTGTTAACAGATAAGGGGTTAGTGAATTTTGCCTTTGAAACGAACGAAGCGATTGATGAAAAAAAACAAATGAGTCACTTGAAGAGTCTGGTGGCTAAGGGGAAGCAGGTTATCGTTCTAACTGATCTACAACGTTTTGGTAGCTTAGAGACATTAAATAAATTACTCTATCGCAAGAATATGCATTGCTTCGTTTTAGAATCACCTCTAGATAATGCTCGAAAATTACCTTACACCCTTTTGGCAACAAGGGCCGGGAAGAAAAAGATGATTCGAGCAAATTCACAAAAAAATGAACAGGGCTTGAAAGGTAGATTTAAAAAACTAAGAGTTAAAGAAAGGTATTTGGAGAACTTTATTCGTGAAATGCTATAGTTTATTAATTCTATTTTTTTTCTCTTTTAGACTGTATGGACAGCCTTTAAATGAAACAGTATTAGACATCGACAAGGTGGCTCCTATTGACGAAGTCACTATTGTAAATGGAGAGATATATCTTGTTGGAATTAAAAGCAATAAGTCGAACAAGGAACTAAGGGCTTTTAAAAACACGAAAATTAATGATGTTATGTACGTAATGGAGTTTATTGAACTACCTGATGATGAACTCAGAAGATTTAAGGTTTTTGTGACAGACC
>JABJPQ010000152.1 GCA_018663815.1 Halobacteriovoraceae bacterium
TTCCAAAAAATTAACTCTATTTATAACTCATGGACATGAAGATCACATTGGGGCTATTCATCACCTCATCTTAGCCTTTCCCGAAATGGAAATATTTGCACCACGATTTGCAGAAATACTAATAAAAAATAAATTAGCTCCTCGGAAGATTAATAAAAAAATTCATCTCTACACTCACAAAGACAAGCTTAAGTTTGATGAATATACCCTTCATCCTATTCACGTAACCCACTCCATTCCTGATACTCATGGGTTTGTCTTTCATTCAAGCGAATTTTCCACCCTCTTTATATCTGATTTTAAGTTTGACCTAAACCCTTCTTTTGAGAATCCTTTTGATCTTTTAAAAATCAAAAAACTCTTAGCAACATCAAAGAAATCTTTGGCCATGCTTGATAGTACCAACATTCTCTCTGCTGGAAAAACGCTCTCTGAAAGCGACCTTATTCCTGATCTAGAAAAAATTATATCTAACGAGAAAAGAACTTTTATTACCCTATTTAGTTCAAATATTTACCGTGTTAAAAACATTTTAGAGCTCTCCAAAAAACACAAGAAAAAAGTTGTTACAATAGGTAGAAGTATTCAAAACTATCTCAATGCGGCTTATGCAGCAAAAATAATTGACGAAAACACATATCCAGTCGTAGATCTAGACTCTGTTCAAAATCATGCCGACACAAAGATCATTTATGTCATCACTGGCTCCCAAGGTGAGCACCTTGGGGCTGCAAGAAGAATTATCTCTGGTGAACAAAAAAATATCCAACTAAACAGTAGTGACCAGTTTGTTTTTTGCTCTAAGCCGATTCCAGGAAATGAAGCTAAGATATATAGGCTTTATAATATGCTTGCTCAAACTGGGGTAGATTTAATCACATCAAAAGACATGCAAATTCATGCATCTGGACATCCTTGTCAACAAGATCTACACAGTGTTTTATCAGAAATTAAACCCAACTTTTTTATTCCAATTCATGGGGAAACCTATTTTTTACGCAAACATATTCAGTTTGTTAAAGGAAACTACCCAAATATTGAAACGATCCTTTTACAAAATTTTCAGGGCGTTGAATATAAAAACTCCAAGCTTAAAGAGTTTAGCTTACAAGAAAAGCTTCCAAGTATTATTCACGGGAAAGACCTTCCTATTGAACGAGAAAGAATTAGCGAACGCAGAAAACTCGCAATAAGCGGAGCGGTATTTATCTCTCTTAACCATAAATCTCAAAATATTAAAATTGATTTAAAGGGTCTTCCAATTGAAATGGATCAACATATTCCTAAGATGAGAGACCTCGTTGATTACTGTGCTTTTTCAGAAAACAAAAAAAGAGACCATGACTATACCATCGAACAAGTTCGAATTAAGATAAGAACGTTTTGTAATTCTTTACTAGGGTATAAACCAATTACCCTTGTTCAAATGGTATGATCAATTTAATCAAAAAAATCATTTCTTCTTTTAAGATTAGTAATGTAGGTATTTGCTCTATTTGTGACAAACAATTTCCTGATCGTGATCTGCATAAGATTTCTGAGCTCGCTTTGTGCGAAGATGATTATGAACTCTACAGCAATACTAATTGGAGCAATGTTTTCAACTGCCAAAGCACATCAACAAACCCACAAGAAGCACTTCGAATACAAGAAATGCATGATTTTTTAAAAAAAGTAAATATTCCTTCCTTTATTAAAACAGAATACCTTGAAAAAGAGACACTGATAGTCTCAAGTTTTTCAATTTATATTGATCAAAACCATCTAGACAATTTTAAGCTGCACTTTAATAAATAAATGAAACAACTGCTATTGTCTTTTATTTTAAATTCGTTAATATAAAACTATGAATCTTATTAATACCGCAATTATTTTAACTGGTGAAACTCAAACGTCCCCAGGAGACCCATCCAACCCAACAGCTTTATCAAATACGAGTCTCTTCAGTTTACTGGAACAACAAATTGAACAATTAATTAATGCAAAAATTGATAATATTATTATCTCAACTTATCATCTTGCTGATGAATTTGATAAATTCTTAAGTACAAAAAATTATCCCAATTTAAATATTTTTACGATTCGACAAAGATCACAACTTGGAACAGGTGGAGCTTTAAAGAATACATTATTAAATACGAATACCGAACAAGCGCTTGTTTTAAATGGTAATTCATTTATTGACCTAGACCTTGATCAATATATTAAATTCCATTTAGAGCATATCTTTAAAACTTCAATGATCTTAACCAGTGCTGGAAATACCAAAGATCAACATTTTTTCGAATTGGATGAAAATCAAATCACAGATATTTCGAGCACTTCGACTGATTTAAAATTTCAAAGTGCGGGGGTCTATATCCTTGACCAAGATGTTTTTAACTATATTGCGTTGCAGTCCTTTTCCCTTGAAAAGGAGCTTCTTCCTTTTTTATGTAATGAAAACTTTGGTGCTTATTTAACAGTAACAAAAATTATCAAATTGTAGTTTAGACAACACCTTTACTTTGAAATAGCTCAATATAAGACCTATCAACACCTTGTATATGGCTAAATAACCATTCTTTTAAAAAATCAATGAGCTCAGTTCCTATATCTTCCCCATTATTAAATCTTTTTTTAAAATTTCCAACTTCAGTTTTTAATTTATCATGCACATCTTTATGAACTAAATAGTTTGGGTCATTATGCTCTTGCATAAGTTCCTCTTCTGTTCTGAAGTGAAAAACAGTGTAGCTAATTAGCTCATCAATATTAATCTCTATCAAAAGTCGACCATGATCACCCATTTCATTGGCTTTCATTATCTCATTCATATAATTCACTAATTTTTGGTGCTCATAATCAATTGTTTCAATCCCCGTTAAGTACTCTTGTGTTAATTTGATTAATTCCATACAACCCTCAAAAAAATGGCCCTTGAATTAAACAAGGGCCCGTACAATTATTACAAAAAACTTCTTACGCGTTATTATTAGGCGACTCATCTTTTCTTAAATATGATGGTGTATCAAATTCATCATCATCAAAATTCATAAACCCTAATTTTTCTGCAATTGATTTTGCCTTAGAGTTTTCAGTTCTAACAGGTGTTACTTCGCGTGTTCTCTCTTCTTCAATATTTGGTGAAGAATTATATTTAGCGGCTTCATTTCTTATCGTCTCAGCTAAGCTTGTGGCTGGCGCCTGAGCTTGAGCATCAAAGCGTTGCTCTTTAATTTCGATTTTTTCACTTTCAATTTTTGCTTCATTGATTTCACTTGATTTGTCTTGTTCTAAAAATGAATTCAAAGTACTAGTCGAATTCGCAACAGACTCGCTAACCCCTCGCTCCCCCTCTATAGTTTTACTGGCCCAAATATCATTTTCAACTTCCACCTTACTTTCAGTTGAGCTTGGAGCAAGATCAACCAGTCGCTCATTAACAATTGGCTCCGTTGGAGCTGGAACACTTATAGGTTCAGTTCGTTCAATCGTTTGAACAGCTTCATCTCCTCCGAGTCCCGTTGCAATTACAGTAACTTTTATATCATCACCCATCTCATCATCAATAACGGTCCCAAAAATTATTTCTGCATCTTCATCTGCAGCTTCCATTATGAGCGTCATCGCCTCATTAGTTTCATGCATCGACAGGCTCGAGTTACCAGTAATGTTAACAATTATACCCGTCGCTCCATCAATCGTTATATCTTCTAATAAAGGTGAACTAATCGCATCAGTTGCGGCTTTAATAGATCTTTCTGGCCCTGTAGCAACACCAGTCCCCATTAATGCTAATCCCTTATTGGCCATAACCGTACTTACATCTGCAAAATCTGCATTGATAAATCCAGTATTGTTTATTAAGTCTGAGATACCTTGAACGGCATGAAGTAATACTTCGTCAGCCTTTTTAAATGTATCTACAAGAGATAAGCTCTCCCCTGCAATTTGGAGTAGTCTTTGATTTGGAATTGTAATTAAAGAATCAACACACTCTTCTAACGTTTTAATTCCACCTGCTGCTTGACGCATTCTTTTACGCCCTTCAAAGATAAATGGTTTCGTAACAACACCAACAGTGAGTGCTCCTAACTCTTTCGCTAGCTTGGCTACAATTGGTGCAGCACCAGTCCCTGTACCACCACCCATTCCTGCTGTGACAAAAATCATATCCGATCCACTAATAAATTCTGATATCTTTTCGTAATCATCTAAAGCAGCTTTTCGTCCAACTTCAGGATTAGCACCTGCTCCCAATCCTTTTGTAAGGTCATTACCTAATTGGATTTTTGTCGGTGCCAAGCTTGCAGCCAGTGCTTGTGCATCTGTATTCGCAACTATAAATTCGACACCGGATAATCCGGATCTAATCATTGTATTAACAGCGTTGCATCCTCCGCCACCAATTCCAATAACTTTAATTTTTGCACCTAATTCTGCTTCGCTATTTTCCGCAACTTCAAACATAATATCCTCCAAATTTAAAATATTTCTTTAAATACATTTTTAAGTGAATCACTAAACCGACCGAAGATATCTCCATGCCCATGATTCCCAGGTGTTTTATTTATTTTTTCTTGTGGAGCAAGAGTACCCATATTTTCTTTATTTGATTCTAAAAGTAATCCTAATACAGTGGCAAATTTTGGATTTTGCATGACAGTCGTCATCCCACCAAACGGACGTGGATATCCAATTTTGGTTGGCTTCTCTAATATATACTCACCTAATTCAGCAAGATCTTTAACGAGCGCTCCACCTCCAGTTATTATATATCCGCCGGTTATAAACTCTTCCAAATTTTTTTCTTCAATTTGTCTTTTGATGACACTAAATAACTCTTCTGACCTTGCACCTAAAACCTTTGCCACTTGACCCAGACTAACCTCACGTGACTTTGTTCCGGAAAGACCATGTACCGTAATATGAGCTTGCTGATTTAATCTTTCAGCCAGAACACCTCCATGATTTATTTTGACTCTCTCAGCTTCATTATGAGGTATCTTAAGAGCAACCGCCAAATCATTGGTAAAGTGATTACCTCCAACAGGAATAATTTGTGAATGAATTAAACTGCCATCTTTCCATACGGCCATATCTGTCGTTCCACCACCAATATCAATCAAAACCACACCCAACTCTTTTTCTTCTTGAGTCAATACAGATCTTGAAGATGCAATTGGTTGCAAAATCATATCATTAGCAGAAATTCCCGCAGCTTCAACACATTTAATAATATTTTGAATCAAAGAGATTTTTCCTGTAACAATATGTACATGGGCTTCAAGCCTTGTTCCGCACATTCCAACTGGGTTTTTAATTCCAGCTGTACTATCAACACGAAATTCTTGTGGGATAACATGTAAAACTTCTCTATCACTTGGAATCAATACTGCTTTTGCTGCTTCTAAAACTCTATCAACATCAGAGTCTACGATCTCCTCACCTTTAACAGCAACAACTCCTGAGGAGTTAAAGCAATAAATATGGTTTCCAGCAATTCCAATAGTTGCAGAACTAATGCTCGTAACACCGGCCATAAGTTTTGCATCTTCTAGGGAACAATGAATTGATTTGACGGTTTTATCAATATTTACTACAGAGCCTTTTTTTAGGCCATAACTTGGATGTGAACCAACGCCAATTATTTCGAAGTTATTACCTTCTTTATAACCAATGGTAGTGCAAACTTTTGTTGTTCCGATATCTAGTGCAACAACTACTTTTTTTTCATTCATGAGATTCCTTTCCCACTGTGAAATCACAGTTACAGATTCTTTCTGTATATAACTAAAGTACCTTTTGTACTCTACTAAAAATTTTAGAATGTGCTAAATAAGATGACAACTACTTTTTACAATAAGCATTTTAGTCAGTTATTATATTGAGTCTGAAAACTTAACAACTACTTTTTTTGAGTTAGTTAGGTTAATAACTGTCGGAATTGTCTTTTTTTCCTGCATATATTTAATGATTTCATTGAGTTTTGTAACTTTTTCTGGCCAATACTCCTTACCTAAGAATGCACTTGATGGCTTTCTCCCTATAGAAAGAATAATCGTTAAATCTTTTTTTTCATTGAGAATTATTTCTGAAATTTTTTGAACAAACCCATCACCAAGATCATTTAACATACTTGTTAGTCTTTTATGTATATCAGAATTTATTAAACTCGTTGGAATTGCCATGTGTGGAAGTGTTCCCGTGATTTTCTTTTCACTTCTGAGAAGAACCTCATAAGTCGGATCAAAAAGTTTCCCATTATCCACTAAGATTGCTGTATAGAACTCCTCTCCATCTTTTTTATATATTTGTACCTTCATGAGTGGCTTTGGACATTCATACTGAAATCTAATCATTTTCTGAAGTGGATTATAATCAATCTGGTATGAGGAAAGGTAATACTTATCCTCTAGTTTTTCTTTAACAATTTTTTTCTTAACATCAAGTAGTGATTTTTTATTTTCAAATTCCTTAATCAAGGTAAGTGTTAATCTGCCTACGACCTTAGCCGGACAATTACCAAAGAGCGTTTTATAATGAATTTTTTCTTCAAAGTATTTTTTTGACGTCGCTAAAATTGTTTGTGAAAAAAGAAAAGATATTATAAGTATAAAAACTTTCATTCATTAATTTTAATAAACTTTAACTTCAAATTCAAACTTTAAGCCACTTATACGCTCAATTTCTTCAGATAATTCATGGATTAGCTCAACAAACTCATCAGAAGTGCCAGTTCCGTTGTTTTCAATAAAGTTTGCATGCATAAAACTAACATGAATATTTTCTAGACCAAACCCCTTCAAACCAATTCCGTCAATAATTTCTCCCGCTCTAAAATTAGGTAAATTTTTAAAAACACTACCACAATTTTTTGTTGTAAGTGGTTGAGTCTCTTTTCTATAGTCAAGATATTGCTTGATTTTATTTTTTACCTCGTGATCAATCCCTTCATGAACAACTTCTGCACTAAGTATAATATCTCCTCGTTTTAGAAAATTATTACTTCTGTAATTAAAAGAGGTGTCATTACATTTATAATAAAAGATTTCACCCTCTTTTTTTAAAA
>JABJPQ010000676.1 GCA_018663815.1 Halobacteriovoraceae bacterium
CTTGAATGATTACTGTTTAAAATTCCGTAATCTTTAAAAACATCTATTAAAATAAAGCTAATTAGAATTGTAATTAATGATTTTAGGATTATTGCAAACTTTGGTTCTTTATCCTTCTTGATACTTCTGAGTCTGCTACCTTGTTTTTTGTAACCAAGAACTCTATCTGTAGCCATTGAAATTATAAATATATTTGCAAGTAGAGAAGCACCAAGGATCAATAAGAAGTTTTGGTCGAACTCAATAGTTTTAATTATTGCTTCCCAGTTTACTATGATATTTTCATAGTTTTTAAGACATAAAAATGTACCAATCAAAGCTGCTAACAATACTAATGCTGTGAAAGGTGAAATATCATTTTTTTGCATTTTTCTTCCTCTTTGATTCTTTTAATTCTAAAACGGTTGATACAATCTTTTGTGTGATTTCAAGAATTTTAGTGTTAGTTTTTTTCTCTTTCTCACTTACCAACTGAAAGGCTAAAGCAAGATCATTTGTTAGTACGTTATCCATTGTTTACTCCATTAAAATTTACGATTTTTGAGCTAAAGCATCTGTCCTTAAAATTAAACTCGATGTTTACGCATTGGCCTTCATGCATATTAATGGTGAAGTTACCAAATTTTATTTTCATACCAGTTTTTCTTTTAACTCTTTCTATGAGTCGTTCGACAGCTTCCTTGATTATTAAATCGTCTTTAAATTGCTTAATATTCATTTCAAACCTCTTAAGAAGTCGCGCTGATTAGGCGCGACTCAATTCGTTTAATTAATTCAATTAATTCGTGGTTTGATACAAGTTCTTCTACTGACAAAGACCCGTACCATTCACGAAAGAGTCTTTTTAAATTTTCTAAGTAATTCTTTGTCATTTTCAATTCCTCCTTAATTATTTACAAAATCCTGCGGCTTTCAATCTTTTAAGTTGGCTTGCCGCATATCCACCGTCTGTTGTATTGGTTAGAACTACGTCTTTAATTGTTTGACCAATGTACTGAATTCCATAGCCTGTACCCATAAGGATGCAACGAGGCTCTGTCTGTGCGCATTGGACATGCTCTGCTCCCATATCAACAAGGTTATCAACACTCATTACACCTTGTTCTGATAGGTTCACTCCTAAAGCAAAAGCATTTGCGGTTGATAATAGTAAAATAGCTAGTAGTGTTTTTTTCATTTTTATTTCTCCTAAAATTAAAATGTTAACGGGTAGTGGTTGTAATACTTTAAAAGCATTTCGTTTTTGTGTTCTTCGATTAACTTCGTTTGTAAATAACTTTCTTGTCCTCCTTTCCCTGAAAATAAGTTTTTTAAAAATTCTTTGATTACATTTTTTATTTTTATAAGTTTCAAAATAAGTCTCCTTGTTAAACTTCTCACTAATCTATATAGCCAGTTCTGTGCCAAAACCGTGATTCGGTTAAGCTAATGTAATTGCTAAGATTTTTAGTTATGAGAAAAACGTAAAAAAAGTTTTGTCCAAGCACCCGGCCACAAGTTCTTTTAAGTCTTTGAAAGGATTGAATATATTATTGGGCGATGACTCGGCCAGTGAACGAAGGTTCGGCCACTTGTTGAGCTATAAAATGTATGTAAACTTTAAAAAGTTAATTTTTTTCAGATTTTTTGGGGGGCATTGGAATTAAAAATAATTTATTGAGCGATTCCTTCGTCAATGCTCATCTTTAAGGGCACTTGTTTTATGTAAATACTAAATAAAAATATAAAACAGTAGAGTAACAATCAATACTTACCATTTTTCAAAATCACTCGTTTGTTTGTCAATAAACTCTAAAGCGGATTTATGCTGGGTTAGGTCTAAACTTGATTCAAAGTTCTTAATATCATTAATAATCTTTTTCTTTTTAGGGTCTTTGTCTGAAAGAGAGATCGTTTTCATAAAATAAAATAGTTTTTCTCTTACTTCGTGATTAGTCAAATGTTCCATTAAGCAGGCTGCCTCTTTAGCATATTTCTCCTTGACCTTGAGGAAATCCTTGAAAAAAGAAAATAACAAAGCACGGCTTGAAAGAATAAGGTGAACCTCATCATGTCCCAATTCTGTAAGCCTTAAAAACTTAGTTCCCTCTTCTTCTTCAATAAGTTCTTTTTTCTTCAGGCCACTGGCAGCAATTGAAACAGATCCTTTAGTTATATTTAGCACTTTGGATATATCAGTAACACGTGCATAACCCTTTTTTTCCTTAAGATCATGAATAACAAGAAGGTAGTGAGTCATTGAGTGGCTTAATTCTACCTCATTTCTCTTGCTTTTTTTATTACTTACCATTTAAATACCTTTTGTTGCCATCTGGTAACTTTTGTTTGATTGGTAATATATAGTAAAGAGTAATAAATGCAAGCTACTAAATCGAAATGCTATTAATGTGTACCAATCATTGCACCTAAAATTGTAATCAAACTCATAATAATCAAGAATAAGTGCAAATAATAGACTTTTGCCATTAATCTTTTGGGCTGAGTTTGTACTAAGCTTAAAAAGTATTTATGTAAAAAAAATGGCTCAAATAAAAATAGCATTAAGGAGAACAAAACCCAAATTAATACCATTGCGTGCATCCACCAAAACTCAAAATATTGAAATCTATCCCAAATATCTAATAAATCGACAAGGTAAATTCCAGACAATCCAGTGAGTAAGGTAGTAAATCGTGATTGCCAAGCAAAGCGGTGTTCAATTTTTTCAAAAAAAGAATATTGATCCTTGATGCTGTCCATTTTTTGGATTGCAGGAATAAGAATGAAGGTGACAAATGCGACACCTCCAATCCAAAGAGTTACTCCAAGCATATGTAATGCTTTCGCTAAGGAGTATTGGCTGATATCTATAGTCACTTCGCTTGACTCACATTTTTCAATTCTTTATCAAGCCAGAAAACACCTTTTTCATCAGTTCCAATTAACTCTGCCTTATCAATTAAGCTTCTAAAGAGATGCTCCTCTTGGTGTTGTTCGGCAACAAACCATTGTAAAAAATTAAAAGTAGAATAGTTTTTCTCTTCTAAGAATAGGTGTACCATTTTATTTATATTTGAAGAAACTTCTATTTCCTTTTTAAGTGCCATTTTAAGAACACTTAACACATCTTTAAAATCAGAAGGGGGTGCTTCTATCGCCCTGATGGACACTTTCCCCCCAGTAGATATGATATAGTTCTCTATTTTGTGCATATGCTCTTCTTCTTCCTCATGGTGCCCTTTAAAAAACCTAGCTACACCATCTAGACCCTTTGAAGCTGCCCAACATGAAACTGCAAGGTACAGTCTTGATACAGAAGCTTCTGTATTAACTTGGTCGTTTAATCTTTCTAATTGTTCTTTTGTAAGCATAGTTATTCCTTTTTGTTGTTAATGTTTGAATGGCTTATTCAACATTTAATTTTTAGTGTTTTTTTGTGATGATAAAAGAATCGTTTCTAATTTTTTCTTATCATCTCCTGAAATGGTATCTCCTACAGTGTAAATAACGTAAATATAACGGGGAATGCAGCCATCAGCAGTTTCGAGGGCCGCGACTACCATAATGTTATTGAGAGGAGGACGAAGTTGTGAAAATTTATCGATAACAGTCTTTAGTTTCAGCTTGTCAACAATAGTTGTACCAATCGCTGTTCTGCCAAAGGCCTGAATAATTGCCGGCCCACGTAAAAGCATATATACGTTTAAAAAATTTAGCTGTCCAAGAAGTACTTGGCCTAGCTGAGGGTTAGTGAATTCATTAATATGGTCAATTTCAAATAAATCAATCGCAGGGAAATTAATGTCATGCTCGATATCTACAGGATAAATGAAATGTTGTATAAGATGTTTCCCAAAAGGAGTTTTAGCTAAATCGTAACTCATTAACTCTTGAAAACCTTTGCTTCCATTCTGATAACTACGCAACATACTCTTTAGTTCTGTCTTGTATCGCCTTACTTGAGATAAACTTCTAATCCATCTATTACTAATATCTTGAGCAAAACTATCGCCAAACATTGATGTAATGAGACGAAGGACATTATATGTATTTGCAGTTACCTCAATCAGTGAGTCAATAAAGTTAAATTCTCCATTTTCAAGAGTAAAAGATATAGCAGCATTTAAGCCATTTGTTGAAATTTCATGTTCATAGAACTCTAGTACTTTAATTGCAATTTTAGTTGAAAATAGTCTGGCTAACTCTTGAGTCCGTTGATTTGAACTATCAACAATTAGAGCTAATGCAAAAAGAGATCTAGATTTTTCCCAGTTGTCAGATAAAACCGCAATTGAGGTAATAACATCAGAGGCAAGGAAGTTGATTTTATCTAAGTTATTCCTAAACTCTAGGTTAATTTTAGAACGATCATCTTCAATCAGTTCAAGAAGCTCTTCAAGGCAGGGGAGGTTTTTTTGCTGAAAACACGTATTATGAATAATAGTTGAAATATTTGTGGCATAGAAATCATGATTTCCAATATTAAGCATATTAATAATAC
>JABJPQ010000678.1 GCA_018663815.1 Halobacteriovoraceae bacterium
ATCATTTTTTTACCACCACTGAAAAGGTCTGCCGTTTTAATTGCCTCCATCAATAAAGATGCGGGGTTACAATCAGGGTCGTTTTCGTCGAGTTCAATCTTAGTCACACGTTCTTTTGATTTTGTTTTTTTAAAAGTTTCACCTTTTGTAGAATCTGCTTCTTTTATTTTGGATTGATCTGATTTTTTTATTTTAAGTATTTGAGAAGCAGAAGGTATATGAGAAAAGATAATATTCATCTCAATTTGTTCAAGAGAGGAAAAGTTATTCCGTTTAATCAGTTTTTTAAAATCCATACCTGCTTGAATAAGATCACTAGGATTGTAGTCATCTCGATGTAATAAGCTATAAAAGTCAGAAAAATCATCTCTCTTATCTCCAACAAGAATCTGCTGGATTTGGTAGAAAAAATAGCCTTTAGATTTTTTCTTTGCATTTGCTTTATAGCTTGTAAGGAAAGTTTCATGTAATTGTTGAATAAAAGGTACCAAATTAGGGTAGTCTTCCTTCAACTCTTTAAGAATTGTCCTATATGCTATAAGGGAAATAATACAAAAATCATTTTGAGATAGAGAGTCAAACTTAAAGTAAAAGCCCAACCTAACAGCAGTTTGATCAAGTAAAATCCGATAGACATAAAATTGATAATTTAATTTTTCATCCGTAAAAATATCACAATAAGAAGGAAGAAAAAGAGAACTGCCGATAACTCCACCGCATCCCTGAGATTCTTTTATATAGATAATATCCTCAAAAAAAGCACATGCCAGTGTTGTGAAATGATCTTTTTTGCTATTAAGATAAAAGGCTTGGGGACGTATCGATCTAGCAAAAAGTTTATTTTTTGCCTGCCAACTCCAACCAAAAACTTTTTCTGCTATATCCATAGGTCTCTTAGATGATTAAGCTGACAATCTCTTTTAATGTTTCTATTATTTTTTCATCATCAGAGAGAGATTCTACAATACTAACGTCGCAAGCTAGTCTTGGAGGAAGGTCTGCAATTATTAATTTAGCTGCGTTAACCAAAAGTCTGGTTGAGACAGTTTCGGCCAAACCTAGTTCGTGCAAGGAACGTATTTTAGTGGCCAGTTTAGCAAGTTTTTTAGAGTCTTTTAGATTTAGCCCGGTTTCTTTTTCAATTATCTGAGCTTCAGCTTCTTCACCTGGATAATTAAAATTGAGAGAAACAAATCTTTGCCGAGTTGATGGTTTCATCTCCTTCATGCTTTTTTGATAACCAGGATTAAAACTTACTATCATCATAAAACCAGCAGCGGCATCATATTGCTCACCTAAGCGGTCAACAAAAAGCTTTCTTCTATGATCACTGAGAGAATGAAGAACTGTAATAACATCTTCTCTTGCTTCTGCAATTTCATCCAGGTAGAGGATATGACCATTCTTCACAGCTCTTGTCACAGGACCATCTTGCCAAACTGTTTCTCCACCAATGATTAAATGCCTACCGATTAAATCAGTGGCACTCGTTTCATCATTACAAGAAACAGTAACGACTTCCTTATCTACTTCATAAGCCATCGCTTCTACAAAACGGGACTTACCACATCCAGTAGGACCTTTGAGTAGTAATGGAATATTAGATGAGAAAGCAGTCTTAAAAACTACTTTCTCATTTGCTAGCTCCTTATAAAAAGGATTAGACATATTTCTTATCTCCGACTGAGATATCTTTTAGAGGAGTACCTGATTTTATAAACTCATAAACATAAGCAAGAAAACCAAGCGTAAATAGAGCTGCAGCAAGAACCAAGCCTAAAAAGTGAATTTCTAGCTCAGTTTGAACTTGCATAAAGTCCATTCCCATTTTTCTTTCAAGATAAACCTGTGCAATACCAGCAATACCAAATGCCACTGTCATAGCAACCATCCCAATTGTGGTAGCCCAATAAGCAAAAGTACTTGCTGCTGTGTTCATTCTATTTCTGCCTGTTAAGTTAGGCATGGCATAACAGATAATAGCGAAGATAAGCATTCCATATGCACCCCAAAAGGCCATATGTCCATGCATTGCTGTTACTAGAGTTCCATGAGTCCAAAGATTTACTTGTGGAAGCGTATGAGCAAATCCTAAAAATCCAGCACCA
>JABJPQ010000682.1 GCA_018663815.1 Halobacteriovoraceae bacterium
ACTCACTTTAAAGACTACCCAGATTGAGGTTGGTAACACCAGTTGTGTCGACTTTGGAAATATATCCCACATAAAAACAAATATTATGTTTAGTCCGATTGATTGTTCATCAAAAAACTTGATAAACACATTGAGTCCTACAGCAGCTTTGGGAGGATTTCCACAGTCATTAGCCTTAAAGTATCTCAAACAAAGTGAGTATTATAGCTTCGACCAAGAAAATCGTTTATTTGGTGGAGTTTATGGCTTTCAAAATGATTCGGAACATTTTGCATTAGTTGGAATTCGAAATATTATTTGGAATAAATCACAAGTCACTATCCATAGTGGTTCAGGAATTGTGGGTAAGAGCGAATCACAAAAAGAATTAACTGAAATAAAAAACAAAAAAAATATCATAGAGAGTATTTTTTTATGAATGAGTTATCGAATCAACTTAGACTTAATGGGGTTAAAACGATTTATTTTGGTGCTGGAGCTCGAAATGAAAGCCTAATTGAAGTGTTAATAGATTTTCAACAGCATTTTTGTGTTGATGAAAGAGCGGCTTCTTTTGAGGCACTGGGTGTAGCCAAGTTTAGTGGGAATCCCGTCGCAATCTGTGTGACTTCAGGGACAGCAGTTGCTCAGTGTTTACCGGCCATGATTGAAGCTTATTACTCTCAAGTACCACTTATTGTTATCTCAGCTGATCGTCCAGCAAGGTTACGTCATACTCATGCTCCCCAAGCGATAGACCAAACTCAAATATTTAATAAGTTTGTTAAAAGCATATATTGTGGCTCACTTGAACATTTTTCGCTTAAAGAGTTCAAGTATCCAGCTCATATAAATATTGAAATTGAACATGTTGAAAAGAAGATAAATGAGCAACAAATAATCGAACTATCTACACCTGAGTTTATTCAGAAGTTTAATGAAGCCAATAATATTTTGGTTGTGTGCGCAGAGGGATCCAATAAACATCAAAAATTCATTGAAAAATTAGATAAGCTTAATTGTCTAGTTTATGTAGAGTGTACGAGTCAATTAGATACTTCTGGTCTAACAAATAAAACTTTTGTTGAAAAAGAAATTCTTAATACTCAAAGCTTTGATCTTATTATTAAAGTAGGAAACACACCATTTACAAAACTATGGCGTCTGTTAGATCAAGAGCAGTCATCGAATGTCATTTCCTTTGCTAATTGCTACCTTGGTTTATCAAGTGGCTTTTTTGTCAAAGAAAGTGACTTTGTTATGGATACAATGTCTATAAAGAAACAACGTAAGCTCAGTGCTGAACATCCGCTTGATTTGTGTGAAGATTTACCAGCATCAGAATTGAGCATTTTTCGTAACCTCTATCAAAATCTCAAAGAGAGAGAGATCGTCTTTGTTGGAAATAGTATGCCGATACGGTACCTACAAATGATTTATGCTGGAGCGGGAATAATTTATGCCTCAAGGGGAGCTAATGGAATTGATGGCCAGCTTTCAACAGCTATTGGAATAGCAAAGAGTACAGACAATAAAGTTCATTGCCTTGTTGGTGATTTAACATTTTTATATGACTTAAGTGCATGCGCTCAAGAGCTTCCTGAAAATATTATTATACACGTTATTAATAATTTTGGAGGACATATTTTTGAGCGAATACCTGTGAATAAAAAAATGATACTAAAGCATAAGCATGAAATTTCTCAGTTAATTTCAGGCTTCCCCGCAAAAAATCAAATAATCGAATACTATCCTTGTAAAGAGCAGACTGATACTTTTTGGAGTCGATGGAATGGCTAAGCAAAAAATTCTCTGTCTTCATAGTTTTTTAGGTTCACCTCAAGACTATGATTTTTTAAAAGAAAAATATGATGTTATAGCACCTGATCTGACTCAGTTGGTGGCACTTGATTTTGAACAGTTATATCAAAGACTTTTTGAGTGTGGTTACTTATCACCAGAGATTCCAATTATTGGATATTCTTTTGGATCGAGACTGGGAAGTCGATTATTTAATAAAATGAAACAAAAACCGATATTGGTGTGCTTGGCTGGCCATTTAGGTATTAAATCTTTAACAGAAAAAAAAATAAGAAATGATTTTGAACTGGATATGATGAAAAGGATTTCGGAGTCAAGCTCTGAGGTGTTTTTAGAGTTTTGGAATCAATTGAGGCTTTTTGCAAATGATAATGAATTAAACGGTATTCATTACGGTAATGCTGCTTTGTTCTTTAAAAACTATGGTCTTTCTACACAACCATTTTTAAAAGATAAACTCCTAGCACATAAGGAGAAGTGCTTTTTTTACTATGGTTTAAATGATAAAAAATACTGTGAGTATGCAAAAAAAGAATTAGGGGATTTTGACACTGTCTATTTAGAACATATTGGCCATAGAATTATCTCTCATCATGCAGTGATTCTTAGTATTTTGGGTGAGAGAATATGAATTTAATCCTTAAAGGAATGCGACCTAAAACTCTAGTGGCAGCAATTGTTCCTCCGATGTGTGCTTACGCCTATTATTATGCTGAGTTTGGTTTGCAAAATATAAGTTATTTCTTTTTATGTGTCTTATTGGCACTTTTTATTCAGATTGCTACCAATTTTTACAATGATGCTATTGATCACCTAAAGGGAGCAGATGAGT
>JABJPQ010000257.1 GCA_018663815.1 Halobacteriovoraceae bacterium
CCATCACCATCACCAAAACTAGTATCAACAACACCGCTGTTACAGTTAAGTTTGACTACAAAGACATCTTCCCCAAAACCTCCATTCACGCCACCAATATCCCCACCGCTCTGCCCGGCCGCATAGCAATTTCCTGAAGAATCAAGAACAAGATCTTTAAGCCAATCATCATCTGAAGCATCACTAACATTTGAAGAATTGAGCTGAACAATTCCATCATTGTCATTTCCAATTCCATCATTGTCATTTCCAATTCCATCACCATCACCAAATACATTATCAAGTACACCAGAGTTTGCATTGAGCTTAATTATTATCCCATCTGCTCCTCCGGCATTGGTACCCCCTAAATCTCCCAAATAAGTATAACCTGTAACAAATATATTTCCTGCTTGGTCTAGTACTAAGTTTGTTGCATACTCATTTCGATCGGCTGCATTTGAATTACTGGCATTTATTTGAACAATTCCATCACCGGTTCCAAAACCTGTGTCTAATTCCCCACTAAGTGCATCCAACTTAGCAATAACGATATCTGAACCACCAGCATTCACTCCCCCGAGTGAGCTTTTTGTATGTCCAGCAACGTAAAGCTTTCCTGCACTATAAACAACTGAAACAAGAATTTCTTCTAGTGAAGCATCTACAGCATTGGTGGCATTAAATTGAACAATTCCATCATTATCACTACCGTCTCCATCTCCAAATTCAGTATCCAAAACTCCAGTATTACTATTTATTTTTAAAACAAAGCCATCTGTCCCACCTGCATTCTCTCCACCCAAGGAGCTGGTTTTTCCAACAGCAAAAAGATTTCCATCACCATCTAAAGCAATTGAGTTAACGACGTCCACCCCTTCAGTATTTTGCCTAAGCCCTCCAAGCTGTAAAATTCCATTATTAGCAAAGCCTGTATTTAAGCTACCATCAGCCAAAAGTTTAATAATAAGAACATCTTCACTTGAGTTACTATTTGGCTCCCCCAAACTTCCTGAAGTACTGCCTGCTAAAAACAAACTTCCATCGCTGGCCAAAGCAGACGTATAAATTTTCTCGGCTCCCCCAGCATTTGATGATACTCCTGTTCCCAAAGTATACTTACCCAAGGGACGAATTTCTCTAGGAATACTAAAGTCAAAAGGAATGAGTATGACACCATCATCATTGCCACCTACGACTCCATCAATATCTGAGGATATGAGCTGAAATTTCATCATATCACCTGGAGTTAACTGAGAAGACAAAGCTATACTAAGAGTGCCAATTAATTCATTGCCAGACTTATACAAAGTTACAAACTCTCCTAACAAGGGATCACAACCAACTTGCTTCCTAAGAGAGCAAAAATATAAAGTAACTGCTGCATTATCATTTGAATCACCTGAATAAGGAATGGTAAGACTAACACTTTGGGCAAGGTTACTAGAAGTTAAGCTTAGTGTTTCTAAGCTTATGCTTGGAGATTCACTGACTAATAAAATATTATCTTTATCCAGTAGTGTTACATTTATTTCACTTGAGCACGAATAAGCAACCCAGAGAAATATAAAAAATAAATATCTCCTCTTACTATTTTTCATTCTTATATTATCGGCGATTTTCATTGTTTTATGTAAGAAAAATAAAGCCAATGCAATTGCATGCATTTAGAGAATAGAGCTAAGACTTCCGGCAGCTTATAAATAACAAAAACCAACAATAGTTGCCAACCTCTTCAAATCAGTAAATTTTATTTATTCTTTTAATGCAAAAAATAATTTCACAACTCTTTAATTTTACTTAATTTTACAGCCTTCTTAACAAAAGACTGCTTAAGCTCACCTTAGAATCATTCGATAAGTTAAAATGAAGTGAATTAAAAAACGATAAGGAGGAGTTATGAAAAAACCATTCATAACCATATTTTTACTTTTGAGTATTTCAATGCTTTTTACCTCTTGTGCGAAGGAAGAAGAATCTGATGTGGCAACTGGTGGCGGAGCAGCTTCGTTTAGCTATATGCCAGAACCGAGCATGGACTGTGACGGCGAAAGCTGTTTATAAACAAGAGAGGTAAAAATGAAAAAAATAACAAGAAAAATTTTATTAGCTTCTTTGGTTTTTGGACTAGCAGGAGCTTCGTTTAATTTTCATCTATTAAAAAATAAACGCTTTAAACAAGAATTAGTTGAATCAATAAGAGTGCAAGAAAAGTTATTATCGCTCGTTGAAACAATGCCAAAAGCAAATGCCAGTGCATCTGAAATTGCAACGTATGTAAAAATGCTCTATTACATGATTAATGGATACCCTAGTCAAGCTGCCTGGAATGATCTCCATGGCTCTGACGGTAGTGGTCCACCAGTAAATGGAATGCTTGGAATGACAAAAACAATTGGCCAACAGATGTCAGCAGTTATTAAAGAAATTTGGGGTTATAATAGCTGTGCTGAACTTGCTGCAAATCATACAGGCTTTACTGACGATGAAAGCGGAGCTCCCATGAGCATCACTATTGCGGCAGGAACCACGGCAATGCCCGCTGCTTTTCCAACCAATGGAGGCTCGGCTAATGATCTTAAATTAACAATAAAGAAAAATAGTAAAACAATGCTTGAGTTTGAATTTAGTTGTAATCAAAAAGCGGGAATTGCTCGTTATGGATTTGATGATGAGGGTACAAACCCAAGACTTATAGAAATGATATTTGATATTGAGACTGCAGCAAATTCATTTGTTGATTTCTATATGTACTTTGCAGATGATGGTGAGAAATTTGCACAGAGATTTCAAACATTAGCGAATGGAAAGTTTTCAATATACTCCGTAAGAACAGCCACAGACTCTAAAAATACTGGTAAGAAAGAAGGAATACAAGTTCTGGCTTACGGAAGTAAAACTGCCGCACAAGCCAGCGCATACATTCATTTTATGAATAATCAAACATCACTAACAAATACAGCAACTACATTTAAAGAGAGTGGTCTTAGCTGTGCTGCAGGTGATTGCGAAGCTTTAGTTTGTGTTCCTGCAACAGGAGCGGTCACACTTGGAAGCCTATGCAGTGGTCTCGTACCTTCAACTGATAGTATCTTTGCCTCTGCACCACAATCAAATATTGGAACAGCAGCTGATATCACAATGAATTGGGCTGATGGAGCATTATCTACTCAAATATTTACACCTTAACTTTTAATTTTTCCCCTTTTTTGTATTGAACAAGGGAGGGGAATTTTTTTCAATTCAAATATTCCGAGATTATAGGGTGATGATTAATATTGATGTTGTTAGCTATTTGCTGTTGAAGTTAGAGTAATCAATAAAAATATTTTTAAAAAATAAAG
>JABJPQ010000251.1 GCA_018663815.1 Halobacteriovoraceae bacterium
AAAAAACAAGTTGAGCTAGAAAATATTTCGACTGAGATGTATTACCCATGGGAAATAGATATGAGTTCTTCTCAAAATATAGACTTAACCATTTTAGATATTATAAAAAAATTTAATCAGATAGATGTACTGGTTAATAATGCGGGGACGACAGTTGAAAAGCCTTTTCTTTCCCTAGAAGATGATGAACTTGATATGATCTACAATGCTAATATGCTCTCGTTAGCAAAGATTTCGAGGCGTGTGCTTAAGGAAATGCTAATTGCTAAAAGTGGAAATATTGTTAATGTATCTTCAATTGTATCTAAAAGATGGGGAAGAGGTGTGTCATTTTATGCTTCCATGAAAGCAGGTGTTAATCGACTTACCCAGGTGCTAGCACTCGAAATGGGTAAGAAAAATATTCGTATAAATGCTGTTTGCCCTGGTGTTATTGAAACAAAACTAAGTGGTGCATTACAAGTTAGACATAATAAATCGTTATTAAAAGAAACCCCTCTTAAAAGGTTTGGTACTCCAAGTGATGTTTCTAATGCAATTATGTTTTTAGCTTCAGATGCTGTAAGTTCATTTACAACGGGGGTAACACTCGATATTGATGGTGGTATTGGCTTATAAATAAGGATGAGTTATGAATAAAGATCAAATCTATGAAAAAATTAAAATGGCAATTGTCGATTGTGCAGATGTAGAGCAAGAAGATGTCAAGCTTAGTAAAACATTAATTGATGATCTAGGGGTAGACTCAATAGATATGATGGAGCTTATTTATAGCTTAGAAAAATCATTTGGTGTTCAATTAGAAATTGGTGATTTTGAAGGAGTTATGTCTAAGCAAATGGGTGAGGTTGCTTTTGCGGTTGATAACATTATTACGACTGAAGGCTTAGAGAAGTTAAGGTCAGTTATGCCCGAAGTTGATCAGTCTAAGATAGTAGAAGGATTATCTGTCTACCAAATTCCTTTTTTATTTACAGTTGAATCATTATGTAATCTTGTCATTCAAAAACAGAAATGAATTTAACCTTACCTGTTTATCGACTATGTGCAGATACGAAGCTCTTTTCATTTGATGATAAGATATCCGATGTGCCTATCCTCAGCACCCCGCTTGGTAGTTGGCAACAAAAGATTGTAAACCTGGCCGGACTCGAATTATTTGATATCAAGTCAATCAATGAGGTAAAAGAAGACCAATACATTATCTTCGATGAGAACCTTTTCTTTACTGAAAAATTCTTCTTCTTAATAATCAATAAAATTAAAGCAGAGGATAAAAAGAATAAACGTTTTTGTCTCAAAACAAATGACTTCAACAAAACATATATTTTTGATCATTCACAAGATAAGTTTGAAGAACTTAAATTTAATATTTATTACAAAAATAAGCAAAGTGACAGTGTTGAGGAAGTCTATTTGGATCAAATAACATTTGACCATTATATCCAAATTCCAAAACAGCTAGATCGCTCTGGCCAGATGTATCATGGGCAGTGTGAAGTCTTTGCCGTTACAATTATCTCACCATTTCATCTTCTCTATACCAACCTTGCTTTAAACTTTAATCGAACCATTAAACTTCAAAAGGCCATACCAAAGTGGTTTGCAAAAAAATACATCCCTGTCGGAAGCAAATTTTTTTACAAGTCATTAAAACGTTTAAATAGGTTTGGAAAAAACTGTCGTATTCATCCAACGGCCGTTGTTGAAGGATGTGTTTTGGGTGATAACGTTCAAATAGGTGCTAATTGTGTTGTAAGATTAAGTTGCATTGGTAGTAACTCTACTTTAGAAGAAAATATCACCCTCACATACAGTGTGCTTGGAGAGGGTTGTTATATAGCCAATGGAAATATCGTTAATCTTTGTATGTGTTATGAAAATGTTTTTCTTATTCATGGACCCTATCAATTTTCTCTGTTTGGCCGTTCGGTAGCAGTCATGGCCGTCATAAATTGTGATTTTCGTCTTGATCAAAAGAAGATCCGTATTATGAGCTCAGTTGGTTTGATCGACTCTAAACAATCTTTACTAGGAATATGTTATGGGCATGAGTCCGTAGTTGGAGGGGGGAATATTATCGCTCCCGGACGTATTGTTCCTAATAATATAAAAATACCTCCACCCAACGAAATTATCATTTCTAAATTTGATGAATTTTTGTAATGAATGCAAAGACGATAGCTCAGTATCTGTATCAGAACAAAAAAAGAAATTTTACGATTGGCTTAGTCTTCCTTGGCTTTAGTCTCTTTAGCTTTTTAAATTTACAAATTGATGGAAACCTATCGGGTAATATTGTTAAAGAAAGCTCATTTTATAGAGCAGCTCAGAAAATAAAAAGTGCATTTAAACTTGAAGATGTTATTCAGGTAAAGATTAGTCCTAAAAAAGATCTCTTGTTAAAAGACTTTTTAATCTCACTAGAACATCTGATTCAGATTCAAAAGCGTAGTTATCCTAAAATACAAGTTACTTCTTTACTAGATTTTAAAAAACATTTTCATCTTGAGCAGATCTCAATCACAGACAAGACGCTCGATGCTTTTAAAAAAATAAAAAAAATGCCACTCGCAAGTGATTTTATCTCAAAGGATGGTCGTTCAGCCCAAATACTATTTAGTGTAGGTACGGACTTTGAGATTACTTTGTTTGATCATAATATTGAGAAACCTTATATGGGCATTGA
Source organism: Halobacteriovoraceae bacterium (assembly GCA_018663815.1). Lineage (GTDB taxonomy): Bacteria > Bdellovibrionota > Bacteriovoracia > Bacteriovoracales > Bacteriovoracaceae. Next base: position 2,690 of record JABJPQ010000251.1, read on the forward strand.
TAATCTCACTGCTCTTAGCCGTTTTCATATTGAAAAGTCTGTCTCAGCTTTCATTACTGCCGATCTATCATTACTTACCCTTTTAATGATTATTCTTTCTTTTATCGTTATGTTTTTAACATTTAAGAATACGAGGTATATCTTTGGATGCTTAGCTTTTTTACTTTTTGGTACATTATGTGGATTGAGTAGCTTTGCTCTTTTTAATATCAAGATTAATATTGTTACCATACTTGTTTTACCAATCATTATTGTTTTGACTCTGTCAGATATCATTCACCTTCTCTCTGGTATTAGGTTTTCTCAACAAGTCGTTAAAAAAGAAATTATAATTGAAAGTTTTCAGCAATATATAATACCTTCCTTTTTAACCTCCCTAACAACTGCGATTGCTTTTTATTCATTTTCTTTCTCAAAGATTCCTAATATGAAAGATTTTGGAATTGTAAGTGCGACAGGAGTAGCACTTACATTCATTGTTATTTTTTTAATGGCACCCTATATCTTTGACAAGTTTCTTGTAAAGCTAACTGACCAACCTCAAAAGAAAGTCTATAATAAGCAGGTTGATACTATATTGGCCAAATTTAAAGAGTATCGACTCTTTGTTTTATTCGCTTTTATCACCTCACTTGTTATGAGTGTTTTTCTTGTTAATAAGCTGCAATTTAAAACATCAAGCTCCATATTTTTCCCAAAAGACAGTGAGATTCGCACAGTTCATGATCAACTAAACAAAGATTTTAATTCTCTTCTTTCGATGGATATTTTGATTTATCCTCCCAAATATCCTGATATTGGCTTTGACTTTAAATGGGATACGACTGATATACCTAAAGGAATTTACCTTTTGAGTAAACAAGTTCAGCAAGTTGAAAAAGTCAAAAATGTTTCATCTCTGGGAAGAGTAATTGAATATTTTTACGATAAGGGATTAACTCTTTCTGACTGGTTTCGAGAAGATTATGCAAACCAACTAAACTTTGAAGATAGGCATTTGGTTAAAGTGTGGTTTGAAAATGCTGATGATGTTATGGATTCATACCCAAAAATTAAAAAGATACTCGATAGTTATAAAAAAGATTTTCGATATGAGATTTCGTCTATTGTGCTTCTAAATAGTGAAGTTGATTTATTCTTATCCCAAAATATATTTATCTCTCTCATGAGTTCAGGCTTAATAATATTACTTATTCTTTATTACTTAAGCCTGTCCTTCAGAGTTACTCTCATTTGTCTAATTGCTAATATCTTTCCATTAAGTTCTATCATTTTGATCTTTTATTTTTTTAATTTTAAGCTTAACCTTATAACGGCCATGAGTTCAATTATCTGCATTGGTATAATTGTTGATGATACGATCCATGTTATTTATAGATGGAAGAATGATATGAGCATAAAAAATCTTGCACATGGAATGTTTACGACTTCGGTAATACTTTCTGCTGGTTTTGGAATGTTTTCCTTTTCACAGTTTGAGCCTTCTCGTATTCTAGGGGTTGTTTGCAGTCTGACATTTATCTTAGCGGTTATTTCAGACTTGATCATTTTGCCATGGTTTTTAGAAAAAATACCACGAAAGGGGAAAATAAATGTTTAGAAATAGTAAGTTAAATTACCTCAGTGTCTTTACCATTGGTTACCTTTTATTATCTTTGCTAAGCCTACCATTTATAGAACACACACTCCTTTTGTGGCTCTTTGCACTTTTTCATTTTTGTTGGTTTGGATTAGCAAGCTCTATGTATTATCATCGTTACTTAACTCACAGAACGTTTAAGCTTAACATCTTTGTCGAGTATTTTTTTTTACTGGGAGGACTTATTGGTCTTGGAGGTGATCCAGTAAAATGGGCCGCTATTCATAGATTTCACCATCAAAACTCTGATCATGATAATGATAGCCACTCCCCAAAACATGGTTTTTTATGGGCGTATTATGGATGGGTACTTCATCATGATAATGCATTAATTGCTAAACTCAAAAAAAGTCATGCAAAAGATTTATTAAAAATCCCTCATTTAAAAATATGTTCAAACGTTGCGGTTGAGTCAATACCTCATGCAATTTATATTGTCGTTGTCGCTTACTTTTTAGGAATAGAATTTGCTATTGTAGGAGTTATCTTTTCTTGTTTGATGAGTTATAATTTTCATTGGATGCTTATTGCTTCTTTATGCCATATACCTTTTTTTGGTTATAGGAGGTTTGACTTACCTGACCAAAGCCGAAATGTTAAATGGCTAAGCTTTTTAAGCTTTGGAGAGGCCATGCATAATAACCACCATCGCTACCCAAACCATATAAATCTATCTTCATCACTTCTTGAATTTGATTTTGTTAATCGATTTGTCGGTTTTTTAGAGATATTTGGTTTAGCAAGCGATGTTAAAAGAGTAAAGTATGAAAAATAAGATTATTATTCTCGGAGCAACAGGCTACACTGGGTCCTTAGTGGCTAAGGAGTCTAATAATAAAAACATTCAATTTTCAATTGCTGGACGAGATGAAGCAAAAACGATGTTGCTACATAATTCTTTAAGCGAATGTGATAGATACTATCAGTTTAATTCTCAAATAGATCAAGACCTAACCTTGTTAGACTCATTTGATATTATTATTAACTGTATTGGCCCCTATAATATCTTCTCGAAGTCGATAACAAAATACCTATCTACTAGGCATTGTATGTACTTTGATATTACAGGTGAGCAAAGCTTTGTTAAGGAGAGCCTAGATTTGTACTCTGAGAGTATTTTCAAGCATCAATCGCTATTTTGTCATTCATGCTCATTTGAATCAGCGTTAGTTGGCATGATGACAAACCTTATTTGTAATAAAAATATTCCTTATAAATCTATAAAATCTTATTATGGCTTTAAAGAAGCCGGTGCTTCACCTGGAACACGATTCACTATGAAGACCCATACTCATTTTAAACAGTATAAAGTCCTAGACTTTAAATTAGAGGAAGCTTCTGAAGAACAAACTTTTAAAAACATTAAGTTTTCTCATTTTATAGGAGATGTTGTAGGTTATTTCACTCCCTTTCCCGAAGTTATTTTTTCACAACAAAAATTTATGGCCAAAGAAATTGCGAGCTATACTCTTATGCCCTTATCTAGTGCTCAGATGACTCTCTCGATGAATAGCCGTGGAATTACAAACTTAGATAAAATAATCAAAAAGCTTTCTAAATCAAGCTTTTCTGGCCCCTCAGCAGCAGAACGCAAAAAACAAGCATTCTTTATAGGAGTTAAATGCTCTGATGAAATGGGTAAGGAAAACAGGATTGAGTTAACTGGTTATGACATGTACCAAGTAACGGCAAATCTCCTCTGTGAAACGGTAGAATACCTTCTAGCAAGTAAGGATAAGCCAGTCGGTGTTAAATGCATGAGTGAGTATACAGATGAAAATTTCTTTAAAGAGTTTTGCCGTAAAAACGGATTAGAAATATTTAGAAATGAGCAAGTTTAAAAAATCGAAGTAAACGGCACACCTGATAACCAAAATCAAACTCTCCTTTGGCCATTGCAAAGTTAACTGCACTTGAGTCATGATGATGATTATTTTGATAGCCTTCTCCAAAAATACACAGAGCGACGATAGGATTATTACAAGATTGATCATCTGTTTCAAAATTGCGGTATCCACCAAAGCGGTTTCCGATGTGACCAAAGTAATTAACAAAAATACCTTGGATCGGATGACCTAATAAGCCAGCGGCGAGGGCCAAAGGATAAATCAATGAACCAGTTTGGATATAAATTAAAACGTAGAGTAAGATATGAAGTCCATAGACAATAATATTTCCTAAGCTATAGGGTAAAAAAGGAATATTAGGGAGCTTCATCAGTGGGTGTAGGGAGATATTTAGATCTTTTATGTAGCTTAGATAAGAAGAATTATCCATTCTAAACTCATGATTTAAAAGTGCGTAGTACTTGAGATGCGCGCTATTCATTTTAAATAGACTTGGACAGTTGACAGGACTATGAGGATCATTTT
>JABJPQ010000683.1 GCA_018663815.1 Halobacteriovoraceae bacterium
ACATTTTTGAAAATTAATTTGTGCATACTTAGAGTCGTGAGGGTATAAGCTGCAATGAGAGCCAAGACTTTTTGAGAGAACTTTTTGATAAGATTTGATTCCAGAGCTTGTTGCAAATTCTTTCTTTTGAGAAAATCGGTCTAGTTGGTACTTTAGATCAATTCCACTTACTACGTTTGATAACGAAGCAAGTGGTGTACTTAATATTCCAAATATAAGAAAATTATTTAAGCTTTTTACATTCATATTCATAAGTATGGGTAGGTTTATATTTCATTACCCATAAGAAAGGAACTAAAGTGAAAACGCCCCCAGCACATGCACCTGCATCAAATTCTTCGTTTCTAGAGAAAACTTGAATGGTTGGTTCACACCCTTTTTTCTTGATTTTAACAATAGTAGAAGATCCAATAATTTTAGTATCAGTATGAGTTACTGACCCCGACCCTTTGTACTCACCGTCAATGTAGATTTTAGCATCTTTATCAGAACTAGTAATTAACGTCGTTGATGAACACGCAGAAAAGAAAGTAATAAGTAGTATTAAAGTAATAAAGTTTTTCAAATTTCCTCCAGAGAAAGTCGGTTTTATAATCATTTGGTAGATGTATAATTGAATTCATTGAATTTAATATTAAAGTCATATTTTGTCTATGCTGTGGGTAGTCTTTTTTTACTTCCTCGGCATAAAGGTAAGATCTTTCTCCATAAAAATACAGGTGGTTGAGGGTCATGAATCAGACCATTTGCATGTGACCAAAAATTGGTTAGAATCATTGACTTCTGATTTTGAAGGAAAGCTCATATCATGAAATGAAAGCTCCAAGTGATAAGTGGGCTGCCGCTGCTTATCTAGAATATTTTCATTTACCCTTTTAGTGAATATAAGATAAAATACTATCTATATTATAAATACTTGGAGAGATATGAAACTCATTACTTTGATTGCTTTTTTTGTTTTCACCATTAATACTCAACTCTACGCAGCTGTTCAAAGTGAAATGAGGAGTATTTTGAAAAGTTATATTCAAATTATTCCATACACGAGTCCTGATAAGAAGTTAGATGATAAAAAATTACTTAAATATTTAGGAGAACTAAAAGAAAGTTTTAAGAACACAAAACATGAACTCTATATGAAATCTCCAAGTTTTAAATCAAATATTACATTTATCAATAGTAATATTTTACATATTACGAAAGGAGTTAAACTCAAGCATTATGGCTATGCTAGGGAGCAAGTTAAGCATTTGGTATCAAATTGTATTTCTTGTCATGCTCAGCTGCCGAGTAAGAAGTATGATGTTATTACTCATAAGTATGCTGATATTATAAAGGATAATATTAAAACAAACTATGAAAGAGGTTTGTTTGCCTATTTTTTAAGAGACTATGAGAAAGCCGTTGAGTATTTAAAAAAGGATATTTCGAAGCTTAAAGACTCCTATGCGCAAGAAGAAAGGGCAAGCCAGGTTTTAAAAATTTATACCATGAGCCTTAAGGATTTTTCAAAAGCAAAAAACTTCGTTGAGGGACTAAGGTCGGAAAAAAATAATCACATTGATAAGGATTTATTGAGTAAGTGGATTAAAGATCTTAATGAATGGTCCAAAGTACCTAATCAAAAACTTAAACAAAAAAAGATAAGTAAGTTAATCAAAAAATACTTAACTCCAATAGAAAGTTCTATGCAACTAGGTAATCAGTTTTCTTTTCAGGTAATTTTTTATAGTATGCATGGAATTTTATCAAACTATTTATTGGAAAACCCAAAGACAACACTTAAAACGGAAATTCTATACTGGTTTGGGCTTTTGGAAAACACGAGCCCTTCAATTTATTCGTTGGGCGATTTATATTTAGTTGACTGTATCAAGATGTCACCCAAGTCGAAATATGCCAAAAAATGTTATGATTCATACTCTAAATCTATCACCTTTGGATTTTCAGGATCAGCTGGTACTCATATCCCTGCAGATATTCAGTTGGAATTGGATGAGCTACAAAAGCTGATTGAAAAATAAGAATACAGACATTCTGGGTGAAGTAATAGATACTAATTCTTTTGGGAGTTTGTATTGAATGTTCAAATGATATTTGTTTTATTTTTTTTCGGGTGGCTAAGTGATTTTGCCATGGCCAGACCTGAGTATGCTGCTCGAGTAAAGTCAAGTTGTATCAGCTGCCATATTAGCCCATGGGGGGCCGGAGCAAGAAATAAGACTGGAAAAATATTTGGTTCAAGAGGACTGACAAAGACGAGAAAGATTTTAAATGCTGATTATTCTCTTGATATGAGAATAATTATGTCATCAGGAAAAACGGGAAGTAAGAACTCTCAGACAACAAATACTACGTCTACAAAAAGAAAAAATGGTATTATGACAACCCAGCTAGGGGTTAATAAGGAATTTTTAGACGATTATAAAATTGTTGCTAATTATGATTTTGGCTCATTTGCTTCCAAAATTAGAGATACCTATCTACTGCTTGAGAAAGAAACTTATTCCGTGCTTGCGGGACAGTTTTATTTACCTTTTGGTCTTTTAACAGATGAACATCGAACTTATACTAAGATGATAACAGCATCGGGATTTAGAGACTACGAAACGGGAGCAGTATTAACGAAGAGTTTGGGGGAATATTTGTCATTAGATCTCGGAACTTTTAAAGGTTTTAGTTCTCTTAATCAACAAGGAAGTGAATCAGGACAGGTATTAAATTTAAGATATTTATTTAAGGAATATTCAGCTTTAGTCGGAGGGAGTTACGTCAAACATAATAGTGAAGAGGTTTCTCCAGATGCTTACGCTTTGTATGGTATATATAGTTTTGATAAATACTTTACTGGGTCGTTAGCATTTGAGTATGTTGTGGCAAATAACTTTAATCGCATTGATATAAATTCTAGGTATATCCCTCGCATAATACCGGGGGATTTAATTGGTACCTACAGTCGAGAGATTCAAGATGAAACAGCGAACGCTTCTCAAATCGAGTTTAAATATGAGTTTAATAATAATTTAATTTTACTTTATAAATATGATTATTTAGTACTTGATCAGAATCAAAGAGCTGAGTCTATGACTCGTCATGCTTTTGGATTTAGGTATCAACCACTTTACAATTTTTCTGTACTCGTTAAATATGAATTAGCGAATGTCTCTTTACCTAAGTACACCAGCGGAGATTATACTGTAACTGAGAGTGAGGGCCCAGTCATTATGCTTAGAGGTTGGTTCTAGTTATGTTTAAGCTCATCATGGCACTAATTGGAATATCTATTTTTAGTTTTTCTTCATTTGCAACAGAGTATCCATTTCTCAAAGAATATAAAGGATTAATTAGTAAGAAATATATTTTAATTCCTCATCGTGGAACCTATTTATTGCCCTTTATCTATAATGATAATCCTAATAATAAGGTGTACGAGACTGCCTTCCCAGACGTTGTGAAAGAAAAGAGAGGCAATTTTAACGATTACACTGAGGCGGAGTTTCAAATTAGTTTTTTAATTTTAACCAATAAAAACATTTTTAATTCGGGGTTTGATACTTTTATTGGTTATACTCACCAGTCATGGTGGCAGGTTTACAACACTGATTGGTCAAGACCATTTAGGGAAACAAACTATGCTCCAGAAGTCTTTTTTAGGAAAGTTCCAGATGATCCCGTCTCATTTTTTCTAGGCAAAATTCTCGTTTATGACTTTGGTTTTATTCATCAATCTAACGGACAAATACAAGAGCTATCTCGAAGTTGGAATCGTTTTTTCTACCGAGTTGTCCTTGTTTTTGATCAAATAATGCTTAAAACAACTCTTTGGCACCGACTTCCAGAGGAAACCAACGAAGATGAAAACCCACGAATTTATAATTACCTTGGTTATGGTGAATTAGAAATTAAGCATAAGTTTAATAGTCACAGCTATCAATTACGAATTATTCCTGGAATAAAAAAGCAGGGATTTGAATTCTCTATCAATACCCCATGGAAGGAGGGACTGCAGTTCTATACGCGAGTTGGGTATGGATATGGTTTGTCATTGCTAGATTACGACCATGACAATAGAAAAATTGGCATGGGGTTTATCTTAGCAGATCCGTTTACTAAATAATTTCACTTTCATTACTGCCAATTTTATTTTTTTTTAACTAACCTCTAATTACAAGCTTTCAAAGGTTGTAAAATCTACTTTGTTTAACCCAGTGATATCAAAGCTAAATGAGCCAGAGCTAAGGGGAGGAACCGGATCTGTTGTGACTCCAGAGTATGATGGCTCTGCAGTGGTCCAGTCTGTGCACGGTGAAGAACTTCCATTATCTATACAAGTATGATTAGTGCCACTTGGGCTAGTTGAAATAGCTGTTAAAGCTCCCGTAGTTAAGTTAGCACTTGGGGTTTCTGAATAGGCTAGGCGTAGTTTTGTTTCAGCTGCATTTTGTTGTAGAACGATAACCGCTGGAATGCTTGAATCGGCCATAGAGACTGTAAATTGTTTTCCACCAGCTGTATTAAAATGCATCATATACTTATTCGTAACGGAGTTTTCTTCAAACTCTTGATAGAGAGCTAGGCTTTTGTCAGTTCCGTCATTGTATATATGAGCTTTAAATTTGTAATCTTCAGTATCAAAGCCAGTAAAGTTTCCTTCTAAAATTGCAGCACTAACTGCGCCACAGGTTAGGGAAGCTTGAAAGACAATAGTGCTTGCAATAGAAACTGAGAGTTTTTTATCAAAGGTTACGCTATTACCAAACATGGTTGCACTACTTGCAGCTGCAAAAGTTATGACCGCTGCATTCCCTTCTATCGTAACGCTCTTATTTCCACTGATTGGAATCGCATCACAATTTTCAATACCAGATTTAACAAGCACTAAATCCATTTCATCAATGGTTTCTTGAATATCTTCATCAACTATTTCTTTGCCTGCTTGGTAATTTCTCACGATATCAGCATAATCTGAAGCTGGAATGGAAGCAGTAGATCTTAACTGACTGCTATTGCTGGTATTGCTACTGATACAGCTAATTCCATCACATGATATATTGGCACTAGGCAATACCACTGTGGTATAGCTTGAGTCTTCATCACCTGTAGCCCCATCTTCCTTTGCACAACTCACTAAAAAAATCATTGTTAAAATCAATAATAGCTTCATTTCGACCCTTTTTGCTTGATAATGGCTCTCAATTTAATTATATAATTGTCCAAAATTGAGAAGTATGAGCTGAATCACTGCAAAAATTGATAGTTCCCACTTAATTGATCTTCTGTGTATTTGTAGCCTCATAAATTTGTCAGATTTCTAGTTGAAAGTTTCTCCATAATCATAAATAATAACACCAAGGTATCTTATTCATACCACCCCCCTTCAGCGGGAAAGCACTAGAGTGTTGAATAGAATATAAAATAGTATCTAACCTTTAATTAACCTCAGTTCGGCCAAAGATATCAAGCTAGCACATGCTCTCGTAGCTTTTCGCTAATTGTTATCGAAGGTTTCTTTTCCTTATGAGTGTAAGAAATGAGTCCAGCAATCACATTTACCATGAAGT
>JABJPQ010000186.1 GCA_018663815.1 Halobacteriovoraceae bacterium
AATCCTACTGCTCTGCTAGAAAAAACAGACTGTGAAATACTTGTTTTGAATAAAAAGAACCTCTTCTTAATCATAAACCCATGTGAGTACCCAGCAGTAACAAAACCAATCTGGTTAACATCAAGGTCTAGTTCTCCAGAAGTATCTAATCCTACGAGATTGAATGTACTAAATCTTTCAAAATCAAACCCACCATAGACGCTAAATGGTTTTTTTCTAAATTTTTGCTGGTAATACGAGTTAAAACCAATCTCCAAGGGAACTTCAACATCTCCACCAGTATCAAGATTGCTTGTTGCAGCTAAAAGATATGAGAAATAAGCACTTGAAGCAATGGAGTAATTCTTCTTTTTTGGATGGTGAGTATACATTAACCCCAAGGTAATAGGAGAATTTTGTTTAAATTCAACTTTAGCATACTCGTTATTTTCTTGAGCGAAAGTACCCATCGATGCCATATAAAAAACATTCCATTTTTTCTTAGCTATTTTTTTTCTTCTTTTTCTCTTCTTTCTCTTTTTTTTCTTCTTTGTCTTATCTTTCTTTGCAAGTAACTTCTGTTTTTCCCTATATGCTTTCATTTTTGCTGGATCAATAAATTCCGGGCTTAGAAAAATTTTTACTTTGTCGCCTTTTTTTAACTTACGCCAATTCTTTACCGCCGCATTGGAGCCAAGTATCTTTTTGACCATTGGTGTTTTCTTATTAATGACTGAATCTTCTTTTACGAATCTCCTAAGAATTTTAGCCAGGCTATCTTTTTTTTTGCTAATAACGTATTCAATTTCTACGAACTTTGGTGCTTTACTTACTTCTGAGCCATTATCAACAGGTTTTATCTTTCCAGCATCTTGCGCAAGTGCACTCCAGCCAAAAAATAAAACAAATAAAATAATAATGTTCTTCATAGTTATCATCATATCAAAAATCGGATAAAGGTGAAATAGGAAAAAATATTTCTCCCATCTTACTAAACTTTGATTTTCGCCCCCAGATATCAATTAATCTGTATTTATAGAAGTATTTTCCCTCACCTTTCGACTTAATGCAATCACTATTCGTTGAAAGTTTTTTTCTATACATAATTTTCCAACTACCCTTTACTTTTGTCCGTGAAGAATAAACAAATACATCATATTTTTGTGTGTGTTTATAAGCTGGAATATTATAAAGATAACAATCCTTGTCTTCAACGTAGCTAAGGATAATTTTTGTTGCTTTTACAGTTGGAATTTCCGGTCTAGTCGCCTTCGAGCTATGGATGACTGATGCTTTAATTGATTCTACAGCAACAGCTTCAACACTCCACTTAAACTCCGTTTCGTTTTTAAAAGTGTACTTAAGTTGATTACTTGAGGTTTCTGTTTCAAAAATAGGTTCATCTAATTCATTTATATTGAAGATTTTAACTTTAAACAGGGTGCTTGATGCATAGCTCCCAGCAGTGTTCCACTTTAACAGAACAGGAAAATCCTTCCCTACTGAAATAAATTGCTTGGGAGTCCCATTGTTTATTAATTTATCATTAACTGTTAGTTCAGTACTATAGTACTCATTTTTTGTCTTAATATTGAGCAACTTAACTGAGTAAAGACCAGGCTTTCCAATCTTCAGATCAATCAACTCTTTGGTCGTTACCTTATTAATAATCAATTTATTTAGATTATTTCTAACTTGAACCCTAAAACTAACTTTACGTGGATTTTTCAACTGTAATTGATGAATTCCAACTCCTGCACCATCAAGCTCTTGAACACCTATTATATCTAAATCTTTACTTATACTCATGCTCACTTTGGCCGTACTTGACCTTTCAAATTTCTGCTCAGTAATTGTAATCTCAATTTCTTCTGTATTTTGAATTGAAAATTCAAATAAATTGCCTTGCACAAGTTTATTAACAGGGGTTTTACTTTTAACTTCTACTCGATACATAAGTTCTGGACGGCCATTCCAAGCTATTTTTATTTTATCACCCTGATAATATTTTTCTTTCTCAACCATTTTAATTTTTAAAGGAAAAATCTCTTTTAACTCAAAGCTATCATAACTTTCACCGTCGACCTGACGTATGTAATAAACTCCATACTCTAAATTTTTAGTATTAATAGAGCCTTCATCTA
>JABJPQ010000381.1 GCA_018663815.1 Halobacteriovoraceae bacterium
GAACAGGCCCTTTATATGGGAGATGAATTTTTTGATCTTCCCATTTTAAAACGTGCAGGATTTTCTGCTACCGTTCCTAATGCAAGCCTAGAGATTCGCGAGAGCGTTGATTACGTAACGGCCAGAGAAAGTGGAAATGCATGTGTGAGAGAGGTCATTGATCTTTTACGTTTTGTGCAAAATATTGTTCCCAAGATTGAGTATTAACAAATGAATCTGGGTAAAAAACTATACTCTTCTACTTCAATGGCTTCAATTAAACTTATTTCAGTGGTGATAAGTTGTATCTTACTTTTGAATTTATATTTTCAAACAACAAGTGACCCTCTTTTTCAAAAAATCGGCAAATCTGGCTTTGAAGCGATTTTAAGCTTTCATTTTAAATATCCTGAAGGACTTATTCTCTACGCTCTAACAATTTTTTTACCAGCTTTGTACTTTGGGTTTATTAGAGGTGTTCGTTTTCACGAAAATGGAGTTATCATTAATAGAGGATTGCCTTTCTTTAATATGATGATTCCCTATGATGTCATTGAAAGATTTGAAATTATTGACCAGAAGTATTATATGGCGATTTTCAGAAAAGATACCGAGGACGAGTATATGTTTACAATTAATGATATCGATAGAGTCCTCGCAATCTTTGATCAACATCATATTAAAGGAGACCTAGGGCAAAGGTCCAAGCCAGATAAATCAGCCCATCTCAAATTAGTTTTGTTTTTCATGCTGGCCGGGATATTACTCGCAATTTTTCAATACTCAGGATTCCTCAACCAAGTCCTCAGGTAAAAAGTAAGAAGAAGCCTTAAAAAGACGATTAAGTATTCCTTTAAAATGATCATCAATTCGTTGTTTTGGTGTTATTTCAATAATCATTGATGTTGTCTCTTGTTGATCCAGCTTTCTAAAATGGCCATATATTTCCCGGGCCGCGATGGCCGCATTAATTGGGAGTTTCCAGCTTGCTGTTTTTTGGAGTAAGTGCTTAGGTAGGGAGGAAGTATCTTGCTCATGCAATGGTCCTAATGTTGTGATAATAGGGGTCTTTGGCATATAATGATGCTTGAGACTTCCGGGTGCGATTGGACTTTCATGATAGGAAATAGTAGCTGGAATATTATTTTGAGATAAGAGCGTATTAATTTCTTGTTTGGAAATCATTCCTGGGCGATATATTTTTATTTGATTATGGAGAATTTCAAGAATCGTTGATTCTATTCCAACAGTGCATTTCCCTCCATCTATAACAAATAAATCCGGAAAGACACTGGTAACGTCAATGAGCTTCGTTGGGGATGTTTTGGTAAATTTATTTGCGCTTGGAGCGGCTAGCGGATGACCTAGGCGAGTAATAAGTTCTAATGTTTTCTTATTACTGGGCATTCTTATGGCCACGGTCTTAAGCCCAGATGTTATTTTGTCAGAGATTGAGTTCTTTTTGGTTAGAATCAGTGTTAAAGGACCTGGCCAAAAATGATTGGCCAACAACTCACATAAGGGGGACCAATTTGAAACATATTCTTTTGCTTGAGTGATTGAATTAACATGCACTATAAGTGGATCAAAAAATGGACGTTCTTTAAGTTCAAATATTCGATTAATTCCAGCCTGGGATTGTATTGAAGCCGCTAGTCCATACACTGTTTCAGTTGGAATACCAACGACTCCATTTTCTTTGAGTATTTTATAAGCTTTATCAATTTCAGTCATTTCTCGTCATTTCAATAGGCGTAATGATATGTCCTTGTTTGAACCTATCTATTACACCAAGACCTTTAAATTTTCCAGTTTTAAAAAAGACTTGGAAGGGTTTTTTACTTTTTGTTTTTGCCTGAAGGTTACCGTGTAAAAAGACATTATCATGCCCAAAAATTGTTGATATCTCTGCGACAGAGTTTGTTTTAGAAAAATAATATCCAATAACCGCTTAAATTTCATGAGGTCAATAACCTGCGTTTTTTGCAAAGTATTGATATAATCGAAGTATCTAACGATCAATTTCGCGGCACACTTTGATTTTCTATCATGTCTCATTCGTCTTCTTGTTCGAAGTTCTCTTCTTCTTTCTCTTGGGTTTAAAAACTTTCTTCGATCTGAGCTGCGACGTATTTTACATACATTGAGAATAGAGTTAATTATCGTTTTTTCTTCCACATAGTTAAAGTAACTGAGTCCATCTTCCTCAACCTCCAAGGTCGAATTGATATCGATAGGACCTATTAACTCTTTATTATTAATTTTCTTAATAATATCTGAACTTATCGTTGTCATAGATTTTGCGTGGCTTACAGCAGATTTTCGATATGTCCTTTGATACCATTTATGCGTATTTGTAACATTGAATTTTTGTTTTAGTCGAATTGAAAATTTTTCTTCACTGGTTACTTTAGCTGCAAGATTTTCTTCCTTCTCATATTCAATAACAAATTGTTTACTCATTTCAGCATCATTTCTTATGCTTGTGCTATAATCAAAAACCTTTTGCATAACTTTACTAAATATACTACTTAGAAAATTTTGCACAATTTTTATAGACTCTGAGTAGTTTTTGAAAAATATTTTTTCAACACCATCTTTAATTATTTGAAGCTGTTCTGTGGCTCTTTTTTTCATTGAACCAAACAAGAGAAAACTGAATTTAGAGTTTAAATTTTCAGTAAGTCTTTTCTCAAGAGTAGAAACATTCTTTTTCCATAAATGAATATTGTCATTACCTTTAAGAATATTTTTAAATTCATGACGATAATCAGAATTTGTATTGATAATCTCTTTATCTGCCTGAACAAAATTGAGAAATGATTTATTACTTACTCCATACTCATATTCAAACTCAGTAGAGAAAAAAGTTAACTTCAAAAGATTAAAAAATTCATGCTGTAAACTCAATTGAAATTGAGTGCTTTTTGTATGAGTCTTCTCAACAGAGACACGTAAAAACTCATCAGGAGTATGTCGATCCTGTGGGCCAACCCCTTGCAAGACAACTTCATTATTGTAGGCGGATTTAATCAAGGCACCAGCATTTAAATTAAAGCCGTTGCCCATAGGTGCGCGGACAATCCCTCCTACATTGTATGAGAAGTTATCGATTTTTTTTAAAACTTCATAATCCTCAATTTGAAAAGCACCTTTAACGTTAAATTTGTTAAAAGATAAAAAAAGCTTTGAAAAATCAGATTTTAATCCATCAAGGTATGAGTCAGCAAAATGATTATAATGATAAGTTCGTTTAAATGTTACTCCAGCAAAAGCACCAATGACTTGATCAGAAACTTCCACCATTTTATTCTTTTTTAAATTTGAGATTAATGTTGCGGCTTCTATAAATATTGTTAGTGTATCTTGCACGATCCATTTATCTGTATAAAGGTCAGGTGCTACATTTCTGTTTGCAGTTAAACTATAATTGGCCATAGGTTTATACCAGCTAAAGCCACTAAAGTTTTGAATTCCGCCACCTATATCATGATTGTCGATTAAATTTTGAATTTGATCGGCACCAATCGTTTCGTATTCATCTCCAAATAGCTCACTGATCTCTAATAAAAGGTCAGGGAATGCTTGTTTGGAGTCTTTTTGTGCACCAGTAGCAGTTGATTTCATTGCTCGCATTGAGCGTGAATTATTTTCCGGCTTATTAGAGTGAGTTTGCTGGTTTAATTCTTTTAGCTGACCTTTTAACTCTAGATGTTTGAATTCTAGGGCAAAAATTGGCATCGAGAATACAAATACCGTGAAAATAC
>JABJPQ010000295.1 GCA_018663815.1 Halobacteriovoraceae bacterium
ATCATTTTTAACCGGCAAATCTCATCAGTTGAAAAAATTCTCAAACAGAACCCTATACACCGAGGAAGGAACTTCATTGCGAATGGGAGGGCTTGGGTATACAAGTTCAGCGCAAGAGCAAATAAAAATTTCTTATAACGAAATAGATCAATATATTTCAGCATTAGAAAAAGCACGTTTAGAGACTTATCCTCCATATGAAAAAATTGATGAAAAAAAAGATAATACTCGCTCGCAGTTAAATTCTAATATTATTCAAATTGATAATGAGTTTTATTCTACAATTCGTCCTAAAAATATTGCTTACTCATCAGAAAGTGCACTTAAAGCAATTCATGAAAGAGGAGTACAGTATATTGAGGTACGTTTGTTAGACGTAGATCCTTTTACTCCGCTTGGAATTTCATCGGAAACTATTCATTTTATGCATCTCTTCTTACTATGGTGCTTGGCCAAAGATTCGGCTCCTCTCGACGCAGGAGATTGTGACGAGTCCACCTATAATTTTGATCAAACAGTTTTAAGAGGGCGGGCAAAAAACCTTGAATTAAAAAAAGAGGGTAAATCTATCTTGTTAGCAGATTACCTTAGTGATATTTTGGCACAGATTGATTTATTCGCAGGTGCGATTAAAAAGGTTGAGCCATTTTATGATATTGCCTTAGATAAACAACTGAGAAAGCTTAAAGATCAAGATGCGCTCCCTTCTCAAAAGTTATTAAATGAAGTTGCCGGAAAATCATTTATTGATTATCACCTCGACCTATCCCGAGGCTATGTTGATAGCTACCAAATTACCCCGGAGCAAAAAATATTATTTAATAAATACACAGAAGAAACTCTAAATGAACAAATGAGAATTGAAGCAGAGGATAATATTGATTTTGATACATTTTTAAAACAATATTTTGATTCAATTCGTATCAACGATTTAAAAGTTTAAAGATGGTAAGATACTTAAAGTGGATTGTAATTGTATTTGGCTCGATTGGTTTGATGACCTTGAGCTTTTTTTACCTGCAAAATAAAACTGACATCTCAGCGGCACTTGATTATAGAAGTAAGTTTGACTATGATTATTTAGCAAAAAATTGCTCTGGACAAGCACAGAGTTATATTTTTCCTTGTCTTAAAAAAGAATTTGAAAGCTATCTCGAGCATGTTTCGCTTACGGGAACGAGTATGGGACTTAAAATGGTCTTTACTGTTATGGACCAGGATAAACTTATGACGAATGTTTTTTCTTCACCGGAGATTCGTGATTTAAATTTCTCTATTAACTATCTTGAGATTAATAACCTTGCTATGGGAAATGTCTATAAACGCTACTTTGGTTTTGCTGGATTATATGGCGGGTTTGTATCTTCATTAGAGCGTTACTATGCCAAGGCAGAGTCTTTTAGTGAACATCTTATTTTGGGGTTAGAGGGAGTAAAGGGAGTTAGACAGCTTGCTGAATCTGCAGAAAAGTCTGAATTAGAGCACAGACTTAAAGCCGTTAAAGATGAATATTTTAGAACTAAGGAAGCTGCCCATAATTACATGGAAGTTGAGATGGCCAGGTTACAAGCTGAAGCGCAGTAAGCATAAAACATTACTTTTGAAATGAATATAAATGGGTTATCAAAGAGTATCCCCTTAGTTAATATTAAAAAAAAACAAGAAATGAGGAAGTTTTTATGGGATTAATATTTAGTGCTAGTGAAATAACAGAGCGAAGTACCGGGCTAACCTTTGATGATGTCTTGTTAATGCCACGTCACTGTGAAATTACTTCAAGAACAATTCCAAGCCTTGAAGCAAAACTTACTAAAAATAAAATGATAAAGGTTCCTTTTATCGCATCAAATATGGATACAATAACAGAGTATGAGATGGCCGCAAAAATGTCTAAAATTGGTGGACATGGAATCCTTCACCGGTTTATGACCATTGAAAAACAAGTTGAAATGGTTAAGCATTTACTTGAACTTAGAGGCTCCGATACTCACCGACATATTTCTGCGAGCGTAGGCGTAAAGGAAGAGGGGATGCGTCGAACAGATGCTCTTGCTGATGCAGGCGTTGAAATTTTAACTCTTGATATTGCTCATGGTGATTCTGTAATGATGCTTGAGACTCTTGCTTATATAAAGAAAACACACCCACATATTGATGTAATTGCTGGCAACGTGGCCATGCCGAATGGTGTACAACGTTTTATTGATACAGGGGCCGATGCAGTTAAAGTTGGAATTGGGCCTGGATCAATGTGTACGACAAGAATAATTACAGGGTGTGGGGTACCTCAATTAACGGCAATTGCTTTATGTGTCTCTCAGGCACGAAAACATGATATCCCTGTTATTGCAGACGGAGGAATCAAAACTTCTGGCGATATTGTAAAAGCTCTGGCCGTTGGAGCCAATACTGTCATGCTTGGTTCGATGCTTTCAGGAACTTTGGAAACTCCAGGTGAGATTCATGGAGGAATGAAAAAGTACCGAGGTATGGCCTCAAAGGATGCTCAAGTCTCTTGGCGTGGGAATATGCAACAAGGCATGGCCGCGGAGGGAGAGTCACGTATGATTGCGTGTAAAGGTTCTGTGGAAAATGTCATACATGAACTCTCAGGTGGAGTTAGGTCAGGTATGACATATCTTAATGCAAAAACATTAGCTGAAATTAATACGAATGGCTTATTTATGGAGATGTCTACTAACGGTATTGGTGAGTCACGTCCACATGGAATGAATTCTTAGGATGTTTTTTGCAATTCTAAAAGTACTAATAGCGGCTATCCTTATAAGTTTTGTTTCTTGGTTGTCGGCTAAAAAAACTGTTCTTGCTGGTTTCTTGACAGCACTGCCACTTACAACTTTGCTTGCCTTAGCCTTTGGTCAATTAGAGTGGCAAAATAACTCTGCTTCTGTTGAATTTGCAAAAAGTATTTTTGTGGCCATACCCGTTAGTTTATTATTTTTTATTCCGTTCTTATTTGCTCAAAAATTAAACTTGAGTTTTTGGAGCTGCTACTTGAGTGGAATTGTCCTTCTCTTGATCGGATATTATCTACATAGCTTTGTAATGAAGTTTTTTTGATTATATAATATGAGCATAATAGAGAGGAAGTGAAGTGAAAGAAATATATGAAATTGTCTGCTCGTATAAAAAGGTTTCAGACCATTTGAGTAAGAGCCCTAAAGACAAAGATAAAATTTGCAAGTATGTTGATGAAATAAAAGGTGAATACAGTAATAGTGTTTTGAAATCAATGGAAACATTTATTGATAAAACTTTTATAAAACTCTATGATGGTTTTAATCTTGAACTTCCAGATGGTTTTGACCTAAATGAAACATTAGATAAGTACCACGTGGTACTTTGCCCTAATCATCAATCTCATGCTGATTATATTGTTTTACAATATATCTTTTATAAACAATTTAAAATCCCTGTTTATATTGCAGCGGGAATTAATTTAAATATTTTTCCAATAGGGAAAATATTTAAAAAATGTGGAGCTTTTTTTATTCGTCGAAAGTTTGATGATGATCTCTATAAAATTGCTTTTCAAGGCTATATTTATTATTTATTAAAAACAGATAAGGTCGTCGAATTCTTTTTTGAAGGAGGGCGAACTCGTACAGGAAAACTTCTTCCGCCACGGTTTGGGCTCTTTAGTATGATTTTAGATGCTCACGAGCAGTTTGGTGCTGACCGAAAACCTTTGATGTTTATTCCTGTTTCTATCGCTCATGAGCATATTCCTGAAGAGCGCGCCCATGCAAAAGAGTTAGGTGGAGCTAAAAAAAACAAGGAAAATCCCACTCAACTTTTAAAACTCTTTTCACTTTTTAGCAAAAAGCTGGGAACAGTGCATGTCCGCTTTAGTAAAGGAATCGTTGTTGAGGAGAAGGTGAATGATCTTAAATTAAAAACACAAGACTTGGCTTTTGAGTGCTTTCGTAGTGTTGGTAAAGGAATGCCGATAACACCATCAGCATTGCTCTCTTTGATTTTGTTGGATGAGCCTAGCGGAGCACTTACTTGGGCTCAAATTGAAAGTCGGGTCAAAGAAGTTGTAAACTACTGTGAATATATGAATATTGCGCTTACAAAATCGCTTGTTGGTGAGCAAGCTATTCAGACTGTTCGGCGAGTGATGGATATGTTTATCAATAACAATAAAGTCGAGCTGCTTAAAAGAGAAAAGCTTAATCAAGTTTTTTATATTATTAAAGATGAATGCCGTGTAAACCTTTTGTTTCACAAAAATATGATTCTTCATCATTTCTTTGTACCGGCCGTAATAAATGCAACATGGTTTAATATTTTTAATGGAAATATTAAAACAGAAATGGATTTGCGAAAGTTTCTTCTCATTAAACGAAAAGAACTTAAGTATGAGTTTTACTTGCCAAAGACATCTGAAATGTTGGCTGAAGGGATAAGAATTATTGAGTATTCAATTGGAAGAAAAATGAATCGAATTGAAGATGTTGTCCATTTTTCAGTTGACGAGCTCTACCTTGTTGCAGAAAAAGTTCGTCGGTTTTCTTCTGCTTTAAGTTATATATACGAGGCTTATTATATAAGCGTGGTTACGGTTAAGTACCTTTGTGAAGCACCTTTTACAGAAGAGAAATTTTTACAAGTAGGAAAAGAACTTTTTGAGATGGAAAAAGAACATGGAAGGGTTGTAAAGTACTCTGAGTCTTTTACGATTCCTAAGATGAAGGCAACACTTAATTACTTACTTAATCTTAACTTGATCGAGAAGATAGGTAAGGAGCAATACCGTGTCTTAGATGAAAGCAAGGTTGGTTATATGATTGAAAAGTTTGCCAGAGATGTAAATGATCAGATCTCAATAAATTTAAAATTTAAAGCTGGCAATGAATAAAATCCTTAATAGACGTTTTTTATATTTAAAAACATCAAGACTTGCCCAAGTGCTAGCACCAATTGAAATTGTTGATAAGTTTGTTGAACAATCTCGTTATCTCGCAATCAGTACTGATTCAGTTATCATTTTAAAAAATAAGTCTCAGGAAGATTATTGGGTTGGCCGTGAAGTTATAGGGCACGATCCTAGCTTGAAGGAGACACTAGACTTGAGCGTTATAGACCTTGCACCGGCAGATTGCCATGTTCAGATGTATAATGTTCCTGATTACAAACAGTTAGAGGAAGTTATTACTGAGGGCTTTTTACGTTTTAACTGCCAATCTTGTAGGGTTTTAACAACTTCATTTTTAGAGTTTGAGTGTTATTTTTATTAGTTGTATCTTGATTAGTGCTGTGCGTTGTTAAAATAAATGTATTAATTAATTGGATATTTTAAAAAGACTTGCTATATAATTACACATATTTATTAAACAATTTTTTAATAATGGTTGGAGGTATACCATATCCGGTTTTAATAGAAAGAATACAGGTCCTAGAGTTAATGATCATATACGAGTTAGTGAAGTTAGGTTGATTGGAGATGATGGCCATCAGTACGGTGTTGTCTCAATAGCTGACGCTAAAAATATATCAGATGAGAAAGGGTTAGACCTTGTTGAGGTTTCTCCAGGGGCAAAGCCACCTGTTGTGAAGCTTATTGACTATGGTAAATTCAAGTACCAACAACAGAAAAAAGCCGCTGAGGCTAAGAAAAAACAAGTAACAATTCAGGTAAAAGAAGTGAAGTTTAGACCTGCTATCGACACTCATGATTTAAATGTTAAGTTAAAAAATGTTCTAAAATTTTTAGAGCAAGGTGATAAAGTGAAGATGCTAATGCAGTTTCGTGGGCGAGAGATGGCCCATAGAGAGATTGGGCTTGGTAAGTTTAGGAAGATTATCCAATCAGTTGTTGATGATACGGGGGCTTCTGTTGAATCACCTTTAAAGTTTATGGGGAATAGAGCTATTGCGATGCTTGCTCCAGCTAAAAAGAATTAAATTTTTATTAAACTTTCAATACATTGTATTTTTTGTATTTTTTAGTAAAAAAATGTTTGCCATCTGCTGATGGCGTGATAGTTATATCTGTCTAAATTATTATATAAATACGCCTGTTAGGAGCAAGAAGATGCCAAAAATGAAGACGAGAAGAGCAGTTGCTAAGAGAATTAGTTTAACTGCCTCAGGGAAAGTAAAAATTAAGAAAGCAAATTTAAGACATATTTTAACTAAAAAAACTCAGAAAAATAAGAGAAACGCAGGTAAAGCTGGTTACTTAAATTCAACTGATGGAAGAAATATGTTGAAGGCTGCACCTTACGTTAAGTAAGCTGTATATTATTAATATAAGCAATTGTAGGGACCAAAGAGAAGAGATTCCCCCTGCTGTTCACCACATTAGGAGTAAATTATGGCCAGAGTACGGCGTGGTTTTAAAGCAAGACGAAGAAGAAATAAAGTTCTAAAACTTGCAAAAGGTTTTCACTTCGATAGAAGAAGAAAATTTAAGCACACAGCAGAAACTGTTAAGCGTGCCCTTCACAATATGTACAAGGGAAGAAGACTTCTTAAAAGAGATATGAGAAGGCTTTGGATTGTTCGTATAAATGCGGCAACTAAATCACTTGGAACAGCTTATTCAAAATTTATGCACGATCTAAAGAAAAATAAGATTGAGCTGAATAGAAAAATGCTGTCTGAAATAGCAGCAAGAGACTTTGAAGGATTCAAAGCTATACACGACGCATCAAAATAGTTCAAAATATAGTAAAACTTCACAAAGCGCCTATTTTTTTTAATAAAATAGGCGTTTTTTTTTGCACAAAAAATACTTGTCTGTTAACCTAATAATAAGAGCTTAGAACTTTAGAAGTCTAAATCATGGAGGATTTAAATGAGTGTCACTAAAGCAGATATAGTTGAAAGAGTTTACAAGGAAGCAGGCTTCTCAAAGAAGGAAGCAGCTGATCTAGTTGATCTCATTTTTAAAGTGATTAAAGATACACTCTCTAGAGGTGAGAAAGTTAAAATCTCTGGCTTTGGAAATTTCTCTATTAGAGACAAAGCTACGAGGATGGGAAGGAACCCACAAACCGGTGAAGCAATGCCAATTTCTGCTAGAAGAGTATTAACTTTTAAACCATCCCAAATTTTAAGAGACGATATTACCGAACGTTTTAAACATAGAATCTCTAAAGATGGTAGTGAAGATAAATCAATCCCACCAAAAGAAGGTAAACCAAGGGCCCTTAGCTCATTTCTTGATAATGATGACGATACTATTTAAGGTTTTTAATGAATAAGTCAGACTACAGTTTTGCAGAGCTAATGACAGTTACCGGTGTTAAGCCATATGTATTACGTTTTTGGGAGAGTGAGTTTGAACAAATTGCCCCACTTGCTGATAATGATGGGGTTAAGCACTATTCTCATGCCGATATCGTCTATGTGAAAAAAATAAAAAACCTGTTATTTGAGGAAAAACTATCAATTCCTCAAGCTAAGAATTTCATTGAACAAGAGCTTTTAAAGGCAAGTTCTTTCGTCGTAAATGATAACTGTGAAGAAGAGGATCAAATCGTTTGTCACAAAAGCTCACTTGATATGATGAAGATGGCATTGGCCAAAGATTTGTCTGAGACTACGCAAGTTATTCCCAAGCAAAATATGGCCACGAAATCTAGCGTTGAAAAGAATAGAAGCTTCAATGATCAAGATGTTCTCAACTTAGTGCAATCTAAAAAGAAGCTTTCAACATGCCTTAAAAAAATTAACCTTATGATTGAGACAAATAACTGGCATATTAATTAAATAATCCTTCTAAATCATCTTTTGAAAATTTAAAATATTTATTAATTTGGACTTGATGGACTTCGAGAGTTTCTTTTATTTTAGCATAATAGAGATTGATATAATTTTGCAGTTCCTTGAGTTGATGATGCTTACAAATAGTTCTTATACTAACGGAGTTTATTTTAATAATTTCTATTATTTTCTCAGGAGGAAAGTGAATAAAGGGGTTGATTTCTTTTTCATGTTGATTGACCGCTTCTGTTAATTCACAAAGATCGTCCAAGAGTTGAAAATTAATGCCAATCGCTTTTCCCAGTTCAAGCATATCAGAAGTGAGTTCTTTTTTATGACAAAGTAGAGCGGAACCAGTTAAGGCCAGTTGAATCAGCCTTGCCGTTTTAAGCTCGTGCAGCTTAAGTATTTGCTCAAGCTTATTGTTGTGACCAGATAAATCTAGAACTTGACCTAGTATTA
>JABJPQ010000686.1 GCA_018663815.1 Halobacteriovoraceae bacterium
ATTTGTGAAATTATTTTTTAAAGTTCTAATTTTTTCAAAATAAGCTTCCATCAGACTCGATAAGCGGTCATTTCTCCAATGCCACTTTTCAAGATCAGTTAATATGGCCATTATCTTTTTTATTGGCGAAATACTTGAATCCATCAAGTATTTTTCATTCGCAAAATCTTTTTTAATTTTTAACATTTCATTTGGGTCAAGCAGGCTTTTTTCATTAGAGTGTTTAGCACTCCAAAATGTGGCATTGGCCATAAAATTTGCATAAAAATAGGTTAAGCTATCTCGAACAGTCCCCCTAACACTTCGGGGATATGAACCTTCCTTAATAAATGCTTTAAACACGTCAGTTTTAGTAGATAAGAGTTCATCTCTTCTTTTCCAAACTGTTACAAAAGCACGTTGAATTTCGGTGAATATGTCTTCTTTAGTCCACTGTTTTAAATTTAACTTTTGTTTAGATTGAACTTTTTCACGTTTATTAATTTCCCATGAATAGTAATTATAATAATTACGAAGAGTCTGAGCATAATATAGATTTAAGAGGACTTGAGATGATAGATTTTTTGGCCATTTTTCTTTTTTAAATTCATTTACTGACTTTTCAACCGAGTGCAAACCATTTAAAAGATTTTGTTTGACGATAAGTGCCACTGTCCAGTTTTTAACATCTTGTTTCGACTGAAAAGAATTTAACTTAGCTTGGACTTTATTAAGTGCTTTTTGAAGTTTTTGTTCATCAATCAATTTATAAACTTCTTTCCACTCAGTAGAATTTTTCCATGTACTCAGCGAGCCAAAGTTAGGACCAATACTTGGGGAAGAATTAGCCTTAAATGAGCATAAGATAGTAATAACAATAAAAATGAAAATGTTTTTTTTATACATATTTTTGCCTCTTGATATAGATAGCAAAAATAATAACATGTGATAAATATGAATTACAATTTAGAAAAAGGTAAATGCCAACTCTTGACGGGGTAACTCAAGAACTGGCATTAAAATATTAAAAATCAACAACACTCTCAAAAGCAATCTCAGACAAACTATTAAATTGCGGTTTTTCAATAATATGATCGTGTATACCTTCTTCTTTAAATTTCTTTGTGCTTAGATCTCTTCGTTTATTAAAATTTCCAAAATCTGATTTTTCTTTTGCTTCTTGGCAATCTATACACAAAGTTGCTGTTGGCCTAGCGATAAGCCGTCTTTGCGCTATATTATCTCCACAGTCTTCACACTCACCGTAGGTTCCGTTAATAATTTTTTGCTTAGCTTCTTCAACTTTTTTTAGAAATAATAAATTTCTTTGATCAAGTCTCATATTAAGTGATTGCTCTTTTTCTACTACAACCGTGTCAACCTCATCACCTTGTTCTTTAACTTGAAGAACCTTCTCCAATGCTTTATTACCTTGCCTATCACTAAGCATGTCATTAAAGATTGTCATAAATTTTTGTCTGCTTTGTTTGTTCATCCTAAACTCCTTTAATGAGCAACTCTTTTTGACAGGTATAATCTTCCTGATTTATTGAAAAATATCCTTATTTTTCAACCCTGTCGTCCTGCTGATTTGTATGAAAATTCTTTTCATACCTAATTTCCAGATGAGCTTCCTGCTCGTCTTCTTGCATAGGTTAAAGCATATTTCATGCCAATTTTTTTAACTTGTATTTTTAATGACATAGCTCAGAAAAGGAAATTTAGGCTCAGTGCCAAAGTGTCAAAAGTGCATTTTGTCTCTGATCTTATGCACCTGTTGGTTAGTAGGTACTTGTAATAAAGCATTTTAGTCAGTAATGAGATGCTTTCTTTAACAGAAGCGCACATTTAAAAAAAAAATGTGATTTGGAATGATTAGATTAAAGAGGAAAAGAAAAACTGACACTATCAACGACTACAATGTAATTAACTATCTTTGAACTATATAAACTTCTTATTTATATAGTTCCGAGGATACTTCTACAATATCTTCATTACTCAAATCATTAAAACAGCCAGTTGATAATAGTTTTCCTACTTCACGACGAAACTCATTTAGAAGAATTTGTCTTTTAGAATCTAGTACTTCGACCCTCTTAATATATCTTGCTTGTGCATGTCTTCCAGGTCCTGGGCCATAACCCGCTTTGTCGTATGCTAATGCAACGACTTTTTGGGATGTTGATAGGCGTGAGGAAAGGTTGACCATCGAAGCAGTAATAGAAAATAAATCCTTTTGGGCACTTGAGCAGTCTGCGAAGCATGATAATGAACTTAAAAGTGTTAGTCCAAATAGTAATTTTTTCAAAATAAATCTCCTTGCTGAAAGAAATAGTTTTTTTAAAACCCGTTTATAATAACTTATAGTCTTTGTGTCTCTTATTAAAAGACTACGTTTGATAAACAAACCTAAACCTTTTATTTTAATTTCTAGCTATTGTTTTTCTAGATAAGTGCAAACATCATCTACTTTTCTTTTACCACCAACCCAGCGATTGAACGTCATTGTTGTAAGAGCTTTAACTTCTTTGCTACTTCTATCGATATTAAAATACAACATTGCAAGTTCTTCAGTGTTTCCTACTTCATAATCGCCTGAAACTTGACCTGGAGTATAACCATCAATATCACCATAACCTTTAAAAATATACTCATTGTCTTTTTGCATGGATGATTTAAAACTAACGATTATATTATTTTCGTTTTTCTCATATGCTATTATTTCTAAGCTACATGGAGCTCCTTTTCGTGTTTCTCCATTATATAGACCTTCAAAAGATGCAAAAGATGACATAGATGTTAAAAGGGTTAAACCTACTAATATTTTTTCATAATATTCTCCTGTTAAATAATCGTTTTACTTCAACTATTATGTGTTTTTAATTATCTTTGAATTTTTTTAACAATTAACACACCTTTACGCGCGCAGCACAAAAGATGACCGATCCATGTACATTTTTCAATTTTTTACTCTATAAATAATTCACAAAGTAGCATCTACTCCCAAAAATAGCGTTATATTAAATCATTAAAGTTAAGCACAGAAAGTAGAGAAAATATGAAAATTTCATTGTTGTTACTATTGCTAACCCTCATTTCATGTGGAGTAAAAACAAAAAGAACAAGCGCAACTCTGAGTAAAATACCAACGGAAAACCCTGGTGAACCTCCAGAAATACCAACAAATCCAATCTATGAACAAGATGTTACGCTAAAAATTTCGTGGACAAGGCCTTATTGCTATACAAACAATACAGAACTACCTCTCTCTGAAATCGGGGGGTATAACTTCTATTTTGGTCTAACAAAAAATGTTTATGAACCCACAATAGATATTGCTCAAAACGATGCGACTTCGTTTGATTTTGATATAAATGGCGATGGAACTTATCATTTCACACTTGAAACCTATGATATTAATAACGTTCAAAGTGAAAAGGCGACTCCAGTAATTGTCGAATGCTTAAATAACTCCTGTAAACAAACATCGACTCCAATTACAAGTGTAAATACTTGTCCTTTTACACCCGTTATCGAATCGGG
>JABJPQ010000317.1 GCA_018663815.1 Halobacteriovoraceae bacterium
CAGCCATGATGTTGTTACCAAGTCTACTCAGGCAATTCAATTGCGAGTTCTCGATATCTCTTACTCTGGGATCTCGATATTTGTTTCAAATAAGCACATGGATAAGTTATTAGAATCACGAACATACTTGTTTACCCACCTCAATTCGTTGGCACTTGATTTTCCTATTCAAATTGAGAGTGTGCATACTAATCCCTTTAGTTTTAGAGTTGGTGGAAAGTCTAAAAATGCCTTTAAAATGGGGTTTCGCTTAACAAAAAGCCTTTCTAGGGAATTTCTCGATTCTATTTTGTTAGCAAATTCGATATAGCAGGATATTTTTTAATAGGTTGAGATTCTTTCATGAATTAAACTTAACGAATGAAAGCTAGTTATAAAGAAATAAACTCAGTTCAAGAATTTGAGACGATTATTCATCACTCTAATGCCGAAGATATTGTAATATGGCAAAATAATTATGGTGATCGAGTAAAATACAATGTTGAACAAATCGGTATATCTAGGAATAAGGAGAATTTGAATCTTCTTTTATGCGATTATAAAAAGGATATTTCCCCAGATAAAGTTATCTATATTAAGTTAAAGTTTCGCGAAACTCTTTTTAAGGCAAAAATAAAACTCATGGATGGTCAAGGACGCTTTTCGCTTTTTATTCCTGTTAGATCCAACGTGATTGCACTCGAGCTTAGGGCTCACCCAAGAGTTGAGTTTAACTTAATTGATGAGAAGATGGTCATGTTAAATATCGTCAATTCTAAAGGTGGCCAAAAGGATCACTTCTTAAGTTTTCGGCTCCATGATATTTCCCAACAAGGGGTAGGTTTGATTGTCTCAAACCAAAACAAGAAACTCTTAACTGGATCTGACGAAGTATACATTACTCAAATTGGAGAGGTTTTACTTAGCTCACCAATTAAAATTGATAAATGTCATATGAGTGAATCCTGTTATAAATATCGTGGTAAAAATATTTGTTCTAATAAGGTTGGATTTCAACTGCAAGGTGATTTTGCATCCAGGGATCTTGATGAATTTTTAGGGCGTGGTGATTCTAACAGTTAAGTTTGCGATAGCTAATTCTACATTTTCTTTGGAGCATCAATTCCTAACAAAGAAAGTCCATTTCGAATTATTATGGCTACACCATCAGCAAGAGCAGTCCGTGCTTGCACTAGCTCATGAGTCTCGGCTTTTAAAACAGAACACTCGGCATAAAACGAATTAAATGCTTTTGCGAGTTCATATAAATAACTACAAAGTGGGTGGGTTTTATTATTAGTCACACAATTTTCAATAATCGTATTAAATTTTGATAATTTTAAAATAAGATCTGATTCTAACTCATGGGTTAGCAGCTCAAATTGGATTTCAGGATCTCTTTTTATTTTTGATACCAAAGAGTTAATACGAGCGTGAACATATTGGATATAAGGTCCTGATTCACCATCAAGTTTTAGCCATTCATCCATATCAAATACGATTTTTTTATTGGAATCAATACGAGTCATACCATATTTTATGGCCCCTGCGGCTACTTGATTTGCAACGGTGTCTATCTCACAGGTATGCCAATCTCCAACATACTTATTAAGATAATCAATTTTAATTTTTGTTACCATTTCATCAATGAGCTTTTGAATGGGAACAATATTTCCTTTACGTGAGCTCATGGCCCCATCAGGTAGCTCTACCATTTCATATTGGAGGTGAAAGCAGTTTTTTGCATTTTCAAAGCCCATTTTTTCTAGTGTTTTAAAGACTTGTTTGAAGTGAAGTGATTGTCGGTTATCGACGACGTAAATACTTTTCTCAATGTCTTGATCTTCAAATTTTCTTCTCGCTAGCTCTAGATCTTTAGTAGCGTAGAGACCTGTGCCATCTGATTTTAAAAGTAAACAAAAACCTAACTTATCATCACTTAAGTCAATACCGATAGCACCTTGGTCTTTTATAAAGAGACCCTTTTCAAAATATTTATTGATTAAAGCGACAGAAGTGCTGTCCACATCACTTTCCCAGTACCAACTATCAAAAGTGATATTGGCCCATGCATAGACTTCTTGCATAAGAGTTAGTGACCATTTTTTAGTTTCTTGCCATAAAGTATAATACTCACCATTTTCATCATGGAGTTGTTTAAGAATAGCCGTTAATTCTGCTCTATTTTTCTCTTCATTTTCCGAGCCTTTCTCATCTTCTAACTTAAGGTTAGCCTTGGTGTAAAGCTTACCTAACCAAGCACCTTGTCTTATAGTGGGTGGTTGCTCAGTATTGTATTTCTTGTAATACCATAGACATTTTGCAACATGTGTTCCTACATCACCTGGAAATGTCGTTGCGTGAGTTTCAATACCGACATAGCGATAAAGATTTACAATAGCATTACCTAAACACATATTTCTCATATGGCCTACATGCAATTCTTTATGAGTGTTAGGTTGGGAATACTCAATTGTTGTTTTGGGGGCAATTTCTACTAAGGAAGATTTAAAAAAACTCTCACTTAGAATTTCGTCTAAGATTATTTTGTTAAACTCTGCTGGGTTAATATAAAAATTAAGATAAGGTCCAAAGTTTTTTGATTTAAGCACTAATCTTGATTCATTGAGACATTCAAGTAAGTCTTGTGCTATCTGAGCAGGTGATTTTTTAAGCGCTTTTGCCAGTCCAAAACAAGCAAATGCAACATCACCCATATCTTTTTTGGGAGGAGTCGATAACAACAGATATATTTGGTCAAGATTTAAAGCTAGGTCATCAGTTGATTTTTGGATAGCCTCTTGAATCAACTGGGCAAGGTTTAGATAAAGAATATTGTGTTTTTTAAATTTCATTTTATACCAACTTAATTATTTATGAGGAAGCGTCGATAAAGATAACACGGGAAGTAATATGAGTAAATTTTTTCTAGTTATATTTATGGTGTTTTTTGTTCAATTAAATCTATCAGCAAAAGATCCTGGCTTAAATAAAGAAAAACCTGGTTCAGACATTCTTTTAGAAGATGTAGATATTTCGTTTAAGTATCAAAAAGGTAAGTTTCTCATCTATGATTGTCTTGGCTCGTACTGGGTTTGTACTTCTGAGATGGAGTATAAGCGTTGTCATGAGAGCCGACGTAATTCCTTAGCCGATAGAGACGAAAATCTTCCCTGTGCTAGCTTAAAAGAATTTAGCAGTAAGAAAGACTGCATAAAGGAGCAGGTCTATCTAACAAATAATAATATGGAAAATAGATTTTGTACTCACCCAATAGCGAGAGAGAGTGAAGTTAGTTTTTAGATATGTTTTATCATTAAGAAATGCAAGCCAACAC
>JABJPQ010000670.1 GCA_018663815.1 Halobacteriovoraceae bacterium
GCTTCATCTGTGGATCAAATTGTTGGTGTTTTTGATAGGCTTACTTCAAGCCTTGCAATTGCTTTTGAGGGTGAACTTACTTGGGCTCTAAAGTCCTTAGATCAAAATATTTATGGCTATGTAGACATTAATCATGGAGTTGGAATAAACGTTAATTTATTGAGTTTTGAAAGAATCTTAATTAATGGGGTTACACCGACAAGAGTCGTTCAATTGCCGCTAATAGAATAAGAACTAAAATGACATCAAATATTTATATATTCTTGGTGTCATTAATTATAAGTTAAACTCATGAGGGAAATTATTCTACCTCAAAGTAAACCCCACCATTCACAAATAGAGAATATAAAGTTTGTACTATCAGATTAAATTTATCAAATAATATCTCATCAGTGTAATCCATATGGTATAGTTTTTTTATCAATTCATATTCTTCTAGTTTTAAATTAAAAATATTTTCATTAATGGCCACTTCAAATGAATCATTCGATTTTTTATAAGCACAAAAACGGATGAAATCATCTTTAAAAAGAGGCGAAGTTTTAAACATCTCCTGGAACTCTTCATATTCAATTTCACAAGGTTCTGGGGTATGTTTTGGTGTAGAGTTAAATTTCAATATAAAATTTTTAAAAAAATCTTCATTTTCAATATGAGCAATTAATCTCTCTTTAAGATCATTAACAATTTTATTAGATATTAAGAGATGGTCATTAATTTTCTCGCTAAAATGAGGGTGATAAAGATCGTCACTTTCAAATAGGTTTAAGGTTTCAAGTGCTAAGGCGTCCATTAGTTTTTTATCTTCTAGTGATTTATAACCAAGAGAGAGAGACAAAGAATCCGTTTTAGAGATTCCATGGTGAGCAATATGAGGAGGTATATAGATAATATCACCAGGGTTTAGTTCAATTGTTTGGGTCGGGACGAACTCCTTTAGTAGTTTAACCTCAAGGCCTTCATGATAAGCAGGGTTGGGAGAGTGCTGAACTTCCCAAGTTCTCGTTCCTTGTAATTGTGCGATAAAGACATTGTAATTATCTATGTGAGCACCAACACTTGAGTCTTGGTTTGAATAAGTACACATTGCATCATCAAAAAGCCAGCTGGGTAAAAACTCTAATTTCTTTTTAAGAGCTAAAATCTTTGGTAGGTACAGTTCTAGATTATGCACGACAAGAGTCCAGTACTCATTGTCTTGTTTAACTTGGTCAAAATCATATGGTCCTTCACTTACATTCCACTCACCATTATTTTTAGCAATCATGCGTGATTCGTAATCCTCAGTTTCACCCATTTCTATAACATCAGCTATTTCAATTAGCTCTTCAGGTTCAGGGATGGCATTTCTAAAAACGTAAAACTCTTTTTCCCAATAATTTTCTAAAAAATGCTCAACAGTTATTTGATTAAATAAGTTCATAAATACCTTGTTTTGTTTTGTGCATTGCTTTTAGGCTAGAAGTTCTAAAAGGTAAATGATTCTCTACAAAGATAAAAAAATTACAAATAAAAAAAATGTTTAAAAGCATTTATGAGAGAGGTTTTTGAAGTGTTTGCCTTGCCAAACATTTGGATGGTGAAATATTTCTTGATTAACTTTGTCGAAAAAGGGTTGTGCTATTGTTTCTAAATCCTTAGAATAACTTAAAAAATTATTACAGATTAACTTATTCATTTAGTGAAGGGAAAGTGTATATGAAAAAGTTGTTAGGTGCTTTTGTTGCCCTAGTCGCACTCGGTGTGTTCAGCACGTTTATAGTTGTTCAAGCAAGACATTTAGGTTTTAATCAAGGCTATGCTCCTGATCAACCTGTTGCATTTTCACACAAGAAACATGCCGGTGATTTGAAAATTGATTGCCAGTATTGTCACTTTGGTGCAGATAAAGGTCGTCATGCAGGTGTTCCACCAACTCAGCTTTGTTTGAATTGCCATGACAAAGTATTAACAAACTCACCAGAAATTAAAAAAATTCAAAAAGCAGTCGACTCTGGTGAAAACATTCAGTGGTTAAAAGTAAATCACTACCCTGACTTTGCTTACTTTAATCACTCTCAACATGTAAATGTTGCAGGTGTTTCATGTCAAAAATGTCATGGAGAAGTTGAGAAAATGGATATCTATAAGCAGCAAGAAAAATTATCGATGGGTTGGTGTATAAACTGTCACAGAGATAATGGAATCGCTACTCCTGATGATCATGATGAGATGATAAAATCTTATAAAGATACAGCGGAAGGTTATCCTTCTGGAGCTAACTTGAGAAAAAGTTTTAGGGCCGGAACAGATTGTAGTAAATGTCATTATTAGAAATATAAAGTATAAAGAAGGAAAACTTAATTATGAGTAATCTCGAAAATAAATGTTGTGGTCAAGACGGAGGATGTGGATCCCATGTTGATGGTTATTGGCAAGATGTAGAAAATAAAGTTCTCGACCAAAAACTAACTTCAACTGAGTTTGCTGGTGATGAATTTGATTCATTTTCAGTACAAAAAACCAGAAGAAATTTTTTAAAAATTATGGGATTTTCTGTTTCAGCGCTACCGCTTACTGGTTGTATTAAAATTCCAGTTAAAAAAGCCCTACCGTATTTGAACAAACAAGATAATACGATTCCTGGTGTTGCTAATTGGTATGCATCTACTTTTGCAAATATGCCTGTTCTTGTTAAAACAAGAGAGGGACGTCCAATCAAAGTTGAAGGAAACGATAAATCACTAACAACTTTTGGTGGGACAAATGCTCTGGCACAAGCTTCTGTATTATCTCTTTATGATTCATACCGCTACCGATCAGCGATGGTCGATGGACAAGCGGTTGATTGGAATATATTTGATACTCGATTAAAGGATGCTCTAGAGGAAACGGAAGGGGAGACAGTGGTTGTCACTCCTTCTATGAAATCACCAGCTGAGTTATCTATTTTAAATAAATTTTTAACAAAGTATAAAGCGACCCATATTGCTTATGATGCTCTTTCAATGAGTGCTTTGTATAAAGCTAATGAAGCGACTCATGGGGTAGCAACAAATTCTGAGTACGATTTTGAAAAAGCAAA
>JABJPQ010000688.1 GCA_018663815.1 Halobacteriovoraceae bacterium
AAAGAGCAGGAAATTGTAATGAACATTGCAGATATGATCAATATGGTTTATATCACTGAATCAACTTTGTTAAGAGTTGAGAAAATGGTAAGCATGAAAAGTGAAACAGAATGCCAAGAACAATTAGACATGATGCGTGTTCTTATATACGATGCCTGCGATACTGTTAACAAAGCAGGTAAAGACGCTTTGAACGCTTTCGCAGAAGGTGATGAAATGAGAATGATGTTAATGGGATTAAAACGATTCACAAAACATGCTCCTTTCAATTCTAAAGAAGCGAGACAAAGAATTGCAATTAAGTTGATTGAGAAAAATGAGTACTGTTATTAAGCGGTAATATATTCAAAGTATAATATGTATTAAGTCTAATCTTTAGGCTTAATACATAATGCTTTACACCGCATATTATTATCTAACCATAGGTATTAATAGAGAAATCAAGCAACTGTTCCTTGACAACTAGAACCTGCGCCAGCGGTGCACCCATAACAATGCTGTGAAATTACGACCTCTCTTTTCTTCAGCTCCTCGAGATTAAAATCTGCTATGTGCTGAACCGATGAAGCTGTCTTAAGTTGCAACATTTGATTGAAATCGCAATCATATAAGTTACCGTCCCAACTAACTGAAATAGTATTACGACACATCAAATTTTCGACGGTATAAGGATTGTATGACGTAATTAGTTTGTCCATGTATTCTTCAAATCGTTGACTCGCAACTAAAAAATCTAAAAACCGACTTATCGGAAGGTTTGTGATAGTAAATAGTTGATTAAAAGTGATTCCGAAATTCTGTTGTAATTCTCTTTTATAATCAAGCTCTAATTCTTGTTGGTTGCCAGGTAAAGATGCTCCTCCTGGGTTAAAAACTAAATCTAATTGGAGGCCTGAACTTTCAACCCCATACCCTACTTCATTAAGCATTTTTAGCGCTTCTAGCGAATCATTAAAAACACCATCTCCTCTTTGTTTATCTACATTCTCTTGAGTATAACAAGGAAGTGAAGAAATTAAGTGAATATTATTCGCTTTAAAAAACGCAGGTAAATTTCGGTACTTCTTATTTGCAACAATGATGGTCAAGTTAGAACGAACAATAATATCATCTACACCTATTTTGGTTAACTCTTCAATAAACCATCTGAAATTAGGAT
The DNA here is from genome assembly GCA_018663815.1 of Halobacteriovoraceae bacterium. Classification (GTDB taxonomy): domain Bacteria; phylum Bdellovibrionota; class Bacteriovoracia; order Bacteriovoracales; family Bacteriovoracaceae. Next base: position 1,160 of record JABJPQ010000688.1, read on the forward strand.
TCATTTCGGGTGCTCCTCCTGTAATATCCACTGTATGCGCTCCGGACTTCTTGATAGCTTCCAAACACTGTTTCATAGTGTCTTTGGTCATAATTTCTTTTCGATCAGGCCCTGCATCAACATGGCAATGATCACAAATCTGGTTACACATGTAGCCAATATTAACCTGAAATATTTCAAGTTTCTTTACTTTAAGAGGAAAGTTATTCTGAACACTTAATTTACTTGAAAACTTAGGGTATGAATTACTATCAAACAACTCCCCTTCTAATATTGCTAGTTGTTTTTTTACTTCAACGATGGCTTTGTCTTGTCCTTTTAAAGATATTTTTCGAGATTTTGTTTCTAACATTTATTACTTGTTTAACTTCCAGTTATAATCCAAGTAACTAACCTTCACTTTAGGATGAAATGTCATTCCTGAATACTGTTCTACGAACTTTAAAACAGATTCACTTTCCTGAATAAAATCGTCCGCATACCATTCAAAAATTTTGGACAATTCTGCAGATTTCTCAGCCAGTTTAACATTATCCGTCTTGAAAAAAGCTTTAGTAAGTCTATCTAATTCCTTTTCTACGTTAAGCATTGTAAATGCTTTGTTGCTTAACTTCGGACAAGAAATCGCTGCACAATTAATTGCGAAATGAATCCTTGCATCTTTAAATTGTCTACGAATAATTTTATTTTCAATATCATTTAAGGTATGCGTATTCGCGCCAATCTTGATAAATCTTTTATCCCAAGGCTTTGCCGAAACATCTTTTATGCTATTTACTGGATATCTTTCTAATACGAGTTTAATTGTCCAAGCGTTATATGCGTTTAACCAAAAAGCTTTTTTTTCTGCTTGCGACCATCCAGTTTTTGCCTCATTATCTCCAATTAGCTTAAGATACTTATCAAGTTTAACTAAGTCCGACTTGAAGCCATCATAATTCACTTTTCCTTCTGAAGTTACATGCGTGGTCAATAAAGCATCCCAGCTGCTATGTGATACATGCTCTTTAATATCTTGCCCAAAACATTGAACAAGTACCAACCCCATTAAAACTATTGTGATACTTATTTTTTTCATAAATATAATTTGTTTATTCAATTGAAACTTTCTTGATAGTCAATTGATAGAAAGTTAAAACCCTATCGCGCTTGGTATAACAAGCATTATACCATTAGTTACTGAAATTATGTTTGAATCACACCAACATTAT
>JABJPQ010000692.1 GCA_018663815.1 Halobacteriovoraceae bacterium
AGAGGAATGTTCTAATAAAAACAATAAGTTATTACTTTGTCTCAACCTTATTGTGTACACTCTAGGCAAAGCTATGTAATCTCCCGTATGGACTTATCACATTTTAACTTTAAAAGAATACTCGTTGTTTTAACTCAAAAGGATATGCGTCTTAATATCCTGAGTTTAATTGAGGAACAAGATGTCGATGTCAACATCAAGTTTGCTGATAGTTATTTAGAGGCAGCAAAGCTAATTAATGAAACTGTATTTGATCCTTATGATCATGTCGTTCTCAATCTTTCTGTTAATAATCGTAAGGTAAAAGATTTTATAGAGATGATTCAACCAAGTATTGATAAAAATCCGTCTTATCTAATTGAATACACAAAAGATGGAGATCTTTCATTTGTTGAGTTATTATAATAAGAATGTTTTCAACTATATGATTAGTAGATCAACCTTTATATCATTAAAAAGAAGAGTTTATGAAATTTGAATATCTTGAAAAGGGAAATCCCGAGATTTGTGATGTGATACTTCGTTCTGTTCCTGATTGGTTTGGTATTGAAGAGTCAACTCTAGATTACATTAATAAGTCTAAAGAATTACCAATGCTAGCAGTTACTAAAAATGGAAAACCTATTGGCTTCTTATCTTTGAAAAAACATAGTCCCTTTACGAGTGAGGTTTATGTGATGGGAGTGATTCCCGAGTATCATAGGAAAGGTGTTGGAAAGAAACTCTTAATTGAAGCGGAGAAGGTATTGGCTCAAAATGGGGTAGAGTTTTTGCAGGTTAAAACGGTAAGTGCTGATAGAGAGTGTGAGTTTTATAGAAAAACGCGACTGTTTTATAAATCTTTTGGATTTAAAGAAGTTGAGGTCTTTCCAACTCTTTGGGATGAGCATAATCCTTGTCAGTTATTAATTAAATCTATTCCAAAAGTAGCTGCTTAGAACTACAGTATACAACACCTCTATGATTCATAAAAGTAGAGTCGGCTCTATTCAGATCAAGCGGATTATTGTCGTAGTCACTATTATAACCACCGGCTTCAGATTGAATGACTGAGCTTGCAGCAAAATCCCAAAGACTTCCCCCTCCCAGAGCAGCTTTAGGGTGTTTATAGTAAATTGCAGGAGCGAACTCTATGGTACTTATACCATTCATGACAGCTCCTCCTAGCGGATAGAGTTTTACTTCCTTAAGTCCCAGTTTGATTGCTTTTGTTTTTAGGTTTTCAATTTCTTTTGCATAGTTTGGATGTTTTAGAAAACTTTGGTCGTACAATAGGGTTAAATATAATGATTTATCTTTAACGATTAATGGTAAATCATTTTTAAATGCACCATTATCTTTTATGGCGTGATAGAGACAATTCGATCTGGGATTAAAAACAACACCAATAATGGGTGTTCCTGATTTTGATATAAGAGCAATGGAAGTGCTGTAACCATCTTCATTACGGCTAAAACAAAGGGTCCCGTCTAGAGGGTCAATGCACCAGAAAAAATCTTTTTCAAATCTCGAATTATCATCAACACTTTCCTCGGTTAAAAGACCTAAGTCATACTCCTTTAGGCTAGGGGATAAAACATCCAATATAGCTTCTTGGGCCATAAGGTCTATTTTAGTAACAACACAGGAAGCGAGATTTTCACCACCTTCTTTTGAATTAACCATAATTGGATTGCCTTGCTCTTTAGCTATGATCTCACCAGCTCTTAAAGCGGCTTTTATGGCAATTTGAGTAAGTTTTAATAGATCTTGATTGTCTAAAAGCATTTAAGTACCTTTTCTTTCATTTTTTCAGAATATGTGTTTAGTTTAAAGTGATTTGGAGACCAGCCTTTTAGAAATCGATAAAAATCACACCATGCATATGGATAAAGATCTCTCCATTCCTTTTCAAGCAATGATTCATCAATAGTAGGATGGAATAAATTTAAGGCGATATTTAATTCTTGAAAATAATAATCAAGACATTTTTCTTCGTACTGGTAGAGCTCATCTTCACCATAGATACTACTTAAAAAATAAGCTAAATCCTTAACACCTACACCACCACCTACATATTGAAAATCTACAGCACTAACTTCATTATCATTAAACAAAAAATTAGCGAGTTTGGCATCCCCATGTACTAAAGTTTGAAACTGACAGGAGTTTAGCTTTTCATTAATTAATGGTGCGGCTTTTAAAAGATTTTCATCATTAAGGGCCATAAGCTCATCGGGTCTAGTGTTAAGATGCCAATATGTACCCACTTCCCAAAGACCCTTTGTACTTGTTCCTAAATACTTGGCATGAAAGTAGGCAAGCCACTTTAAACAAAGTTTTACTTGGTTCCAGTCAATAGAGTTTTTCGGTATAAAATCCTTTTCTTTTAAATCTTCAAG
>JABJPQ010000643.1 GCA_018663815.1 Halobacteriovoraceae bacterium
TTGCAGCTAAGCTTGATATGGCTACTATCGCTGAGCAAATAAACATGTCTGGATGTGATTTGGCGATTGCTGTTTCTTCGATTGCAAAGTTATAGAGAAGTTCATTGCACTCATTCGACGTTATTCTTTTTACTACGGGTAGTGACTTCAAAACTACCTTGGGTTTAGACCAGTTTTTATATTTATAATTTTCGAATTTTTTAAGAATCGTTCCCTTTTTAGAAATTTCTTCATCCAGCCAGTCCTTGTTTTTTGGAGTATGAATTGTAACCTTAAATTTCTTACTGAGTTTTTCCATCGCAGAAGCTGCTGCTTTTTGTCCAGGTTCATCGTTATCTGCCCAAATTAATAACTCCTCAGTGCGTTCTTCTGGTATGAAGTTTGTAAGTCCAGCGGTACCAAATCTCGGAATTACTGGTTCATTGATTATTGATGCGATTATCGCTGCATCTTCGTTTCCTTCGCAGATATGAACTCTTCTCGCATTATCTTTTTCTCCGAACTGAGCAATGCTCTTGGTGATATCACCGTAGTTTTTTTTTATTTTTTTTCCCTTATCTTTTATAATGTTTTTTCCTTCTTACTTTATAAAAACTAAGTGCGCACCAACTTGTTTTTCAGGAAACATGTATGAATAACAGGGGATCTCAATGGCATATTTTGATTTTGATATTTCTCTAACAAAAAGACTGCTGCTGAAGCGGAAGTTTATTATATTTCTATGTTTTTTGTAATAAGAAGTAATTAAACTACTGTCCTTTATACGTTTTCCAGGTAAGTCAGATATATTAAAACTTTTTTTCTTTTCTGGTGGTGAAGTTGGTAAGTATAGTGACTCGTTAATTTGGCTGGTTATTTCTTCATATGTACATCCAGCATGACAGTGATAGAGAATTTTGTCGGACTGAGTGTTAATTGAAAGAGAAGGGTTGTTATCGTTGTGAGTAGGACATTTAGCTAAAAATTGATGGGGACCAATTTTCTTTGCATTCGTCTTTTGTAGGATTTCGTCGAGACTAAGCATTGTTATCTCCTTTTCGAAGTAATTTAAGTTCCTCTATCCAGGCTATTATTTCTGTTTCAAACCAGCCAACTCTAGCCTTTCCTAGTTTCGTCCTTTTGGGGAATTCATTTTCAATTTCTAATCTGCGAATTGTAGATCTGCTAAGGTGTGTTAGTTTCTCAACTTCTTTTATACTCAATATCTGTTCCATGATGATTTCTCCTTGTTCATGGTGATTCATGAAACAAATAATGGCTTGAAAAGATGGAATTGTTTCCAAAGAAGAAGGAGTTCAAGTACTCGAAAGTTGATAGCTCGAGTGAATTATTGTTTGTATTTTGATCTGATTTTTTTTATAGCTCTTTGGAGGACTACAGTTGGTATTAATGTACGTTTTTTTCTAGTTTTATTTTTTATAAATGTTTTACTTGATTCAATACCTCTTAGCGGGGAATTATCTCCAAATTTTTGATCCATAAGGGTTTGGGGAATTTTATTATTTTTCTTTAAGCCAAATTTCGAAAAGAGTTGAACTAGCTCGTAATTACAAAAGCTAACAAATTTTTCTTCATCATTACTTATTTTTGCATCGTTTACAATTGTGAGTGTGTTGTTAAAGAGTGGATGAATAAATAGATCTGTATCTAAAAAAGAACAATCTTTACTTAGCAGCCTGGAAAACCCTTTGGACATTAATTTGGGCATTTCCTCGTACTTCTTTCCTCTAACAGCAGAAACTCCAGTGAAGAAATAAAGTTCCCTGATAAACTGAACTAGGGACACTTGTTCCTGTGTAAGCCCATTTATTAATACTTCATCCTTGTAAAATGTAAGTTCCATAATATATTTGAATGAATTTGAGCTTCTTAAAGAATAGTAAGCCTCAAGTAAGGGCTGGATAATATCACTCTGTATTTCAGAATCTATAGATACTTTACTCTTAAAATCTTTTTTAATAGAGAAGGAGTCAAACCACTGTTGGTTTTTGATTAAAACAGTGAATAGGTCTTTAAAAAATTGATTTTGAATTTCTGGAGGGAGATCTTTTGTCTGTTTTGTCAGCTTGTTTAGGGAATTAATAATAACATTATTATTAAGGTACTCTTTAAACTCATTAATCATTAGTTGTAATAAAAATTTACTTGTTTCAGTTTTACCTTTAGACAAAGATGATAAATGATTTATAAATTCATCTCTTAAGCTAATATGATAGTTAGTTAGGGCCATAATATAAGTTCTATACAGTCTTCAAGTAAGATTATCAAACACAGCATTTATTTTAATACATTATTTCAGTAACTTAAGCTCTGTGATTTATTTTTATTATAGTCATACGACACAGACGAAACTGACATAATGGTGCTCTCAACTCTCACGGGGGAGTGCGCAAAAATACGAGTTTCAAGACGGTTCCTAAGTTTTAAGCTCAATCCTCTGCTTTCCCCCTAGGTAATTCTAATCTAGGGTTACTTTTTTATATATCTTTGTATTCTCGTGGTTAAGATACTCAATTTCAACCTGATCACCTTTTTTCTTACCATTAAGCTCTATCAGGATTGCATTTCGATTTTTTATAATAGGCCTCCCATTAATTGCGATGAAATACATATTCTCTTTTAAGCCTGCTTTTTCCGCTACACTATTCCGCTTAACATACAAAACCTTTCCACTCTCATAGTCAATTGATACACCTAGTTCTATATCTCTGTAATCGCAACTAGATCCATGTGAATACTTTTGATTGTTGTTTTGAGTTATAGCAACTCCGCTACTGTAAGTTGTATAGGAACCACTGGAAGCAATATTCTCTCCATGAAGCATTAATACGTCTGCATTAAGTCTAGCGGCTTCATAAATTAGGGCATTAGTTATTGGATCTGTTTCTGTGTTTGGTGTACTTGTGATTACTATATTTGCAAAACACATAACCGGCTTCACAGGTTGGTCCCCAGGATGAACAACAACTATTTTATCGATTTGTTCCTTGATTTTCATTTGAATCTCTTTACTCATATTGGCTCTTGCTTTTTTGTTACGTATAGTTTTTTCATGAAAAGCTTCTTTTGTTCTAAGATTGTAATGGCTAAGTTTGTTGACTCTTACATTTAAAATCCCACACGAACTAAACAGAAATACTAAAATTACTAATCTCATTTCTTTCTCCTAAAGATTACTGACAAAACAAACATATTTATTTTATCACGTTCTAAGTAGTACGTGGTGTGAAAAGTTCGTGTAGCAGATAATTATTCATGGCCAAAAAAGTAAAATATGAAGATTTCCTTAAAATAGTTGCTGTGAATATTAAGCAGTTACGAATAGTTTGCGGCTATACACAGGAAGATATGATTCAGTTTGGGTTCAATTATAGACATTATCAAAAGCTAGAGAGTGGAAAACATAGCCCCTCATTAAGTACTATATTTAGGCTTTCTAATGTATTTAAGGTAGATGTGTCTGAAATAATTCGTTGAAAGAAGTCTCGAACTATCAATAACTTACTTTAAATTCAAATAGTATCGATAATTTCTTCATCTTCATCTTCATCTTCATCTTCATCTTCATCTGTCATTATTTGAAACTTAATTTTATCATCAATAAAGCTTCTGAGATTAAAATATTGTGTAAAGTCGTTTAAATCTTTTTGCTTTATAATAATGTTAATTGCTTTATATAGTTTTTGATCCATTGAGTATAATGAGAGCAAAAACCTTAACCACTCTCTATTGAAAATTGATTTATCATATTCATAGACAAGTTCTACATTTTTTTGCAATTTCCAAATGTGAAATGAGTTTGTATCAGCTACGTCAAATGTCATGAAGCCATCATTCTTTATAAATTTGACTTTCCGTTTATCATCTATTTTTTCATTACCATAATATTTAAAGATTTTTTCGACTTTAATATAGGTTATTTTGTCACCATCATAAATAAACTCTTTCCATATGCCGGTATATAGATCGCCTGACTTATCCATTATATCGATCATGACAACTTCGTTATATTGGCATGTATTGTATTCAATTGATTCCTCCCAGATATTATAGAGAGTTCTTCTAATGATTGATATAATTGTCGATGGGTAAATGTAGTGATGTAAATTTGTAGATGGATTATTGTTTTTATTATATCCCCAGGGAACTCCTATTAATCCTATTGTAAAGTCCCATTCAGAACGCATACTACCAAAACGAACTTTTGCATATAGGTATTTATCAAAACGGTATATAAGGAAAGATCCTAGCCATATGAAAATAGCAATTAATAATGTTTGAAAATGAATATCATTAATTAATTCAAACGCATTTTGATATTGCTTTACAGGCAAGGTACTAATATCTTTAGTACCAAGTACGTAATCAAAAAGTTCATTATTGGAATGTGATAATTCATCTCGAACATCCACCCAAAGAAGCTGTAAGTAATTAGATATTCTATTTAAATTAAATGCACCAGAAATAAAAATAAAAACCAAAAATATAAAAAAATTATTACCAGAAATTGCCTTTGATTTGGGAACAGCAAACTTATAGACTACAAACATTAGTAGTGCAGGCGTTACAAAAAGGGGAAAAACAATAAGCGATAAGTATGATAATTCCATAGTTATAAATTACAGTTTAGCGCTGTTAATTTCAATACTTATCTTTTAGGAGGCTTTGGAGTCTTGCTTTTTATTTAACTTTGTAATTAATTCGATCACTTCTTTTGCCGATTTAACTATTAACTTTTTGTTGGTAGTTTTTTCGTAATACTTAGCACCGTTTTGATAGACACTTTTAGCCAAGTTAACCTTCTTTTTCTTCTTAATGTTTAGATCTTGAATTCTTTCAGTAACCATTGCCATTGTTTACACCCTCTTGGCCAAGTTTTCTAGATATTTAATGTCTAAATACTTTTCGGCAGATTTAGATTAACACTCAATTATATTATATCACAATAAATATTAGCTAAATTTACTAATATAATGTTCCGATAAATAATTTGTGTGATCAATTGTTAAGGAGCTAACTATCTTAAATAACTTAATAATGTTTGAATTGTTGGGACAGTCAGGGGAATTGAGCGAATCAATATTATTAGTGAAAAAGGCTAATCTATTGAAGTTGCTTGATCTAATTCCTCCGGAAAGTAGACTGTCGGCCCTGAGCGAGTTGGGAATTAATCCTCCAAGCGTTAAATCAGAAAAATTTAACATATGGGTGAAAATGGTAAGAACATCCCTTGATTTAAAAGGCAAAGAGCTTGCGCTGCGGGCGGGTGTTATACCTGGTGATATAAGCAATATTGAAAACTGCAAAAAAGCTGTTTCATATGAAAAAAAAATGAAAGTACATGCTGCTCTTGTAGAAGAATTGTTAGTTAAGACCGCAAGAGCAGCATAAATTTTTCTGCACATTTGCACATTTTAAATCATTAAATACTAAGAACAATAATGAATTAAGATGAAATACCTTTCTGGGATAAGAGGTTGTAATTGATCTACATTGTTAAAATTATTGAACTTTAAAACTATAGGAAACGAATCTCTCAGGGTGCGCCATTTCTTACTTAGCTCATTAATATTCTTTGTAAAAACTTTTAGATTTCTACTTTGCACACTGTTGCACATAAACTTCTTGTGTCGTTACTTATAAACTAACTTCGTAACCATTCAGGTCAATTCTACCTAAAGCAGCAACGCTTAGATTTTTTACCCGATCCACAAGGACATGGAGAATTTCTTCCTGGTGCAATAGTTTGCTCGGTAATTTCAATCACAGGTTTTACCACATTCGTAGTTACAA
>JABJPQ010000199.1 GCA_018663815.1 Halobacteriovoraceae bacterium
TGCTCGATTAACACTATCATCCAGTGTTCCTGTTGCTGTATGTGACCCTGAGGTTATGGCACTTATAAAAGCTGTCGCTCCATAATCAGTGCTTCCGGTATTCGTATCAATCACCCACTCAGATACATTTCCTGAAAAATCCCAAATAACCTCAGTGTTTGAAAGTGTATGAGTTCTTTTTTGTTTAAAACCGACTTCACTTCCAGAGTTACTACAATCAGTATTAATATACTCTTGGGTAGCATCACAAATTGCTGCTGGATCATTATCTGAATGCCCAGTATTTAAATTGTTTGTACCAATGACACCACCATCCCAGTTTGAGGCTACGGCTTCAATATTTCGAGCAATAGTTTGCCATTGGGAATTTGAAATCAAAGTATAGCCAACACCTAAGTCACTACAACTAGTAGTTGCAGCTGCTAAATCGACACTAATCTCTGGAGTACTTGCGGCCTGTGAAGTAGCAGTTCCCGCAACGTCTTTCATTTCATACTTAGCCACACAAAAATCACTGTTGGTATAGCTTGTATTATGGGGGATTGGCACAAAATTAGTTGGACATGAGCTGATAACAAGCGCAACACTTGCCGTAGAACAGGCAGAACTTGTGCCAGCTTGAGTTCTTTTAGTATAAAAAGTATAACTTCCTGCACTTTGAGTTGTAAGTGTTAAATTAATGGTTGTTCCGCTGGCAGTGCCTGTTGCAACCTCTGTAGTACAAGCTGAGTCAGTGTATATTTTGACGGTATCTCCCGACTCTACCCCAGCAACTGTAATTTCAGGAGTCACGTCCAAAGTAGGACTTGAGCTAGGAATTGAAAGTGTTAAACCTGTTGGAGCAACGACACCACCACCTTCATTATTGGTAGTTTCAAGTGGATCATCATCTTTAGAACCTTTAGAGCCACCAAAGAGGTTCAACATTTCACAGGAGTTAAGTAATAATAACGCTAATAAAGTATATATAATTTTCATATAAGACTACTCGGATAGTATTTAAAAAATAATCATTAATTTTCGCTTAAAATAGATGAGATCCTTTTTTATTAAGGGGTTATACTTGTCTATAAGTGTCATGTCGCACTTAAGTAATCTAATAGGTATTAATTTGCTCACACAACTCCTAGTCACTATCTTGTAGGCTTTAAAAAACTGAGTTTATTAATGGTATTACAAAGGGCACTTAGGTAGACTGCCGCAAATAATACTTAGTAGGTTTTTGCATTATGAGTAGAAAAATTGAGTTATTAGCACCTGGCGGTGATATTGAGGCGATTAAAGCGGCTATTGTTGCTGGTGCAAATGCCGTTTATTGCGGTCTTGACTTCTTTAATGCTAGAAACCGAGCTTCCAACCTTTCTATTGATGAACTTTATGCAGCGATTCGACTAGCTCATGAATATAATTGTGAAGTTTCTCTCACTCTTAATGTCGTTATATTAGAACACGAAATCCCAACATTAGTTAAGTTACTTAATCAAATTGTTAACAGTAAAATTGATGGAATTATAGTTCAAGACTTAGGTCTTTTTAACCTAGTAAAAAAGTACTTTCCAACTCTTGATATTCACGCCTCTACTCAGATGACAACACATAACGAAGGTCAAATTCTTTTCTTAAATAAAATTGGTGCTTCACGTGTAAACCTGTCTAGGGAACTAAACCTGGCAGAAATAAAGTCTTTAACCGCATTGGCCCATGAGAATAATGTCTTAACTGAAGTTTTTGTTCACGGTGCCTTATGTATTGCTTTTTCAGGGCAATGTTATTCAAGCTCAGTTAGTGTTGGCAACTCAGGAAACCGCGGACGCTGTAGTCAGGCATGTCGGGACGAATATGAAATTACGGCCGCAGGTAACAAGTACCCATTAAACCTCAAAGACAACTCTGCCTATTTTGATCTCCCGGAATTAGTAGATGCAAAAGTTGATTCACTCAAAGTTGAGGGGCGAATTAAAGGTGCTCATTATGTTTATACAGTCACCGATACATGGCGCAAGCAAATCAATCGATTTATTGACTCAGGAAAACTTGTTGGTGATGATTCTAACTTGCATAAGGTATTTAACCGTAGTTTTACGAACTCCTTTTTGAAAGGAAACCTTAGCAAGGATATGTTTATAGATAGTCCAAGAGACTACAGTTCAAAATATGCGGCTGAGTCAAAGAGTGCCACTTCTGAAGAACAAATAAAAGAAGTAAGTAAGAAGCTTTATGAAGATAGAAACACACTAGGTATCGCTCTCGCTGATAAAATCAAAGACCTAAGTATTGCTAAATTAAGTTTAACTATTTCCATTGAGGCAAAACGAGGGTTGCCATTAACTATCACGACCGTGACACCAAAAGACACCTTCATCGTAAAATCGTCTATGAACTTAACCACAGCCGCTAAAAATTCAATTACGACTGAAATGCTAACAAAGCGTTTTAAAAATTTTAATAATACAACTTACATGCTAGCACCAATAAATTTTAGCCAATTCGAAAACCATTTAAATATTCCATTTAAAGAGATCACTTCAATGAAAAAAAAGCTGGCGTTTTTATTAAATGATTCAGTTAAAATAGTAGCTCCAGTAGAAATCCCCAAGCTACCTAAAAATATAAAAACCGAAACTACCCCTAAGTTATCTCTTCTTATTAGTGATGAGAACGATGCACACCTGCTTGATATAACCAATGCTGATATCTATTTCAAAATGCCTGAAAGTTTTAAAGAAGGTTGCACTAACCATAGTGATATTTTATTACGCAACCCTCGTTTAATACCTTGGTTTCCCGCGGTATTAATTGGAAAAGACTATATTGAAGCAATTAAGATTTTAAACGTTGTCAAGCCTGCTAAAATTGTCTCAAATAATACAGGTGTCGCTTATAAAGCCTATGAGCTAGGCATTGAATGGATCGCTGGCCCATTACTTAACACAACCAACTCATATGCACTTATAACTCTGAAAGAAGAATTAAACTGTGCTGGGGCCTTTATATCTAACGAAATTAACCGTAATCAAATAAAAAATATAAAACGTCCTGATAACTTTAAACTTATCTACAGTATTTATCATCCTATTTTGCTCATGACGAGCAGGCAATGTTTCTTCCAACGGACTGTAGGTTGCAAAAAGCCCAGCATTGACCCAGCTTGTATGCTCAGCTGTCAAAAAGCGACAACCATTACCAACGTTAAAGGGGTTTCTTTTGCCGTTGATAAGCAAAAAGGTGGTTACCCTAGTATTTATAATCATGAACAATTTTTAAACTTAGAAGCAATTAAAGATCTCTCTGGATTGTTTGATGAGTTCTTTATTGATCTAACTGATATTGGAGCTGGCTCTAAAGAAAAACTAGACAAAATTATTTTAATTCAAGAATTTGAAAATGCTATAATTGGCCAAGATAAATCGAAAGAAGTTATAAAAAAAATGGTATCTGTGTCTACGAATAATCAATACCAACAAGGTTTATAATTTTACTTCCTATCCCAAAAAAATAAAACTTCCTCATGGGTATCTAGCCATAATGGATACTTTTGCATTGATTTAAGGAATAACAAACTTTCCAACTGCTTTGCTAGCCAAAGAGATAAACGCGGATAACCAGATTGTCTGAACCACTTTTTATCCACGTTCGCAAATTGACGTATAAAAGGTAAAATTGCTAAATCCGCTAAGCTCAACTTATCTCCCATAATATAGTTTTGTTTTTCTAACAAAGACTCCAGCCTTTGAATAAAGACTTCGCATTGAGTGCGAAACTTGTGTTCAGTATCTAAGTGATATCGTTTATTATATTTGTACGCACTGAGATTAGTGCGAAAATCATGATCACAATCATTTATGAGATTCAACATCTGCAGATACCTATCTGCCCGTTGACTATAAAGTAAATCGTCTGGATCATTTCGATTCAAGGCCCAAATCATAATATCCAAACTTTCATCAATGACTGTACCATCAGAAAGATGCAAAATCGGTACTGTGCCTTTAGGTGATATGGCCAACATATCAGCGGGTTTATCCTTGGTAACGATCGCACGTAATAAGACCACTTCTCTGGCCATCAATAAAGCCATCCGGGCTCGCATGGCGTAAGGACAGTGTTGTAAAGAGTATAAAATAGGTTGAGTCATCTTGTTTATTATTGCTCCTCAATCATTGCAACACTAGCACGAACGCAATTCACTTACATTTGTCTGAATTGATAATAACCTCAACATCTTTCCCATATGTATCAGCATTTTTTTCAATTTCTAAGTAGCTTTCTTTCTTGTTCACAAAAATATCAATGTGTTTACCTTTACAAGAATGTCCAGTGTCTGTCGCTATAAAGCATCCATCGTGAGTTTCTCCCTTGTGGTTTAAACCTCTAAAGTTGGGGATGTAAACACTACTACCTAGTGGGATTACCGTCTTATCAACAGCAACTGTTTTGAGAGGCACGAGCGGTGTTCCAGTTGAGGATAGTCCACAAGGAAATTTATTTTGATCAACTACCATAAAAGTAGCTTCTTCAAAGTTTTCACAATTCACTAAATTTACAAGTCGGCCATCGGCTAAAAAACCAGCTCCTTCTGTCCATAGGACAGCGGCATATTGAGTAGGTACCTTAGCAATAGTCTCTTGTTTTACATTTTTTAGGGCATATTCATCATCATCACAATAAACATTATTAAATGAAGCGGTCCAATAATAAGTAATTTTTGCATAAATTTGAGAACTCTTTGCCGCACAATGATTAGACAAAAACAACACAAGGAATATCATCTTTAAGTATCTCATAGTACTTATATAATATCATGAGATAGGTAGTATTTTTTAAAACATTACCTATAAATTGACTAAATAAATCTCAATAATCAGCTCCAGCTTAATAAGTGTTAAGGAAAATCTGAGAATCTTAAGATTACCTTAACACATAGTTCCTAAAGTATTAATCCCCCGTTTGTTTCTCTGTTTACTAGTTTTTTATTTTCAATTAAAATTAAATAGAAGTGTTAAATCAAACTGTGAGACAAAAATGACTTTATTTGAATGGGGCCCTAAATATCAGCTTGGTCTAGAAAATATTGATTCACAACATAAAATATTAGTGGATCTTATTAACAAGACATATGAAATGATTATGAGTGGTGAGAAAACTGTATATAAAGAAATTCTACTTGAGTTAATCGAGTACTCAAAAATGCATTTCACCTACGAAGAAACTATTTTTGAAAAAATAAATTACCAAGAAAAAGAGCAACATAGTAAAGCACATCAAGACTTTGCGTTAGAAATATCAAGATTAGTTGAAGAGATGGAAAAACCAAACACTTCTCAAGAAATTGCCCTTTCATCACTCTTACTTTTTTTAAAAAACTGGTTAATAAAGCATATTCTCGAGGAAGACAAAAGATATGTTGACCTTTTTTTAAAAAACAAAGAAGGCTAATATGTCAGAGGTCTTAAAAAAAATACTCGTTATTGATGATTATGAAGATTTTCGAGAAACACTTTGCGAACAATTAGAAGGTGAATCTCTTAAAATTTTACAGGCAAAAAATGGTAAAGAAGCTCAGGGAATTATTTCCATTGAAAAGCCCAAACTCATTATATCTGACTTGCGTATGCCTGAAGTCCATGGTCTTGAACTCTTACATTGGCTCAAAAGAAACCATCCAACGTCAAAAATAATTTTAATGACTGGTCACCCTGACATGCTTGAGAGAGCAGAAGCAATAGAACTTGGTGCCCTTGGACTCTTGTTCAAACCTTTTCAATACGAAGAATTAAAATCCCTCATTCAGAAGCATTTCTCTTTGGCTCGCGAGAAGAGTAAAACTTCTGAGCGAAAAGAAGATGATGAAAAAGACTTTCTACAGGTAACACTAAAGGAGTTTATTACAGGCTCTAACTCAAAGTACCCCCTTTACTTAAAGATATCTAACACACGGTTTGTTAAAATTATCAATAAAGATGAAAAAGTTGAGGTAGAAGAAATTGATCGCCTGATCAAAAAGGGTGTAAAATGTCTCTACATTAAACGTGATGATTATAATAAATACATTGCACTTATTCTTAAAGTTAATGAGGTAATCAAATCAAAATCCTCGATTGATGATGAAAAGAAAAAGAAATTTCTTTTTCATACCAATGAAGTCATTATGGAAAAGCTATATCACAGTGATTTTAACAGAGATGATTTAGTTCAAGCGCATAGTGTAGTTAAATCAAGTTTACAAGTTGTCAGTAATAACTCTACCCTATCTAGCTTACTCAAAACTTTAAAAGATTATGGTGAACATGCCTACGCACATAATTTAGCCGTTAGTTTATACTCTGTAATGCTCTCAAAACAGATGGGATGGCATGCCTCAAAAACCTTATCATTCCTTTCAATTGGAGGCTTATTCCATGATATCGGTATTAAAAAGATTAACAGTGAAATAACGGGTAAAGACTACCAAATTATGACCTCTGAGGAAAAATCAGCCTATGAAGCTCACCCTGTTTATGGTGTTGAAATCTTAACCAATATAGGTGATATTCCGAAAGAAGTTTTACAGATTGTTATGCAACATCATGAACGTCTCAATAGCACTGGCTACCCTTTTGGGCTATCACACACCTCCATTTATCCCCTGGCTCAACTTGTTGGGTTGGTAGATCGTTTTGTAGAACTCGTATTGAATCACACTCCAGCACTTTCAATCACACCCAAAGCAGCAGTCAAAAAACTAATTGATGAAAATGAGGGTGAATTTAATAAAGAAATGCTTAAAAACCTTAGCTCACTTTTCAGTGTACCTTAAACTGTTAATCCGATAACATGATGATGCCTACAATACTATATTTGAATGACAAAATTTTGAGATTAATATTTTTTTTAATAACA
>JABJPQ010000195.1 GCA_018663815.1 Halobacteriovoraceae bacterium
ATTTTTAACAATATCAGTTAGTTTCATATAATATGGAAAACTAATTTTAACAGGATGTTTTTCTGATTCGTAAGTGTTGAATCGAAGATACTTATTATTTAATTTCTCTAAATCTGCAAGTGAAGAGTTTAAGTCATCATTTGTAGATGAACCAGCACCTTGCTTAAAGTTGATTAAGCCTTGTAGCGACTGAACATAAAGAAGTGTCCATCTAACTTGACGTCTATACTCATGAATACCTTCTTGTAGTGCAGACATGTCATATTCTGTGCGTGAAACCTTCTTAATCATATTTTGTATTCTTTTAATGACAAATTTCTTATCTTTTTTATACTTCATCCATTTTACTTCACTCATAATTTCAATAAATGATTGGACACCGTCATTACGATCTCCACTTTGGGACCATTCATTTTGTAACTCTCGTTTTAACGAGTCTTTAAAGTGTTCAGCTTCTTTTTCAATATAAGGGATGACAGAACTTTGATCAGCACCGATTGTTTTTGCGAACTTTAGAAACGCCATCTTTTCACTGTATTTTCCAATGGCATCTTCAAGACCTTTGATCTTTAACATCAGTTGTTCAAAGAGTTGTGCATTCTTATTTTTTTGTTTTTTATAAATACGAATAAGGGCCTGGAGACGAAATAAGTCGTTTCTTGTGTCACTACTTATTAGAACGTCAATCAGCTCATCGATATCATTATTCATCTCTAAAATTTTAGCTAAATGTGCAAGGGGAAGGTGAAAGCGCTCGGCAGATCTTTTTGGTTTCTTTTCGATGTCATACTTATCTAGCACTGAAAGAAGTTCTTTTTCTTCATACGATAGTGGCTTTCTTTTGTATTGAGCATAGACTTCCTCAGCAGTTAGAAGTCTGTCTTCTGATGGGAGAGATGAAATTACTCTAGAAGCGTGACTATCATTTTTGTCGTTATAACTCTTATTTAAACTACTACAGCCGACAAAGAGCAGAGTGATTGTCATAGAGCAAATAAATAAAAGTTTCATAAGTATTTCCTTGTTTTTATCGTCTTTTCAGTGTGTTGGCTTGTCTGCCCCTCGAAACTTTACTTTGCTTAAAAAACATCTAAGCTTAAATTATGAAAAAAAATATTTATGCTTTTATTTGTATCATTTTACCCCAATACACTCTAGCAAGCACTTTGTTCCTTCCTTCTCATATTATGGAGGTCGTTACAGATTCTCAATACAATTCTACGGGAGTAGATACTATTTATAGGGCCATCGTTTTTTCTGATGGTAAGGAGGGAGCAGTCTCTATTGGTATTGAAAAATACCAACGAGGTGAATACGGAAGCCCTGATAAGGTCCTTATTCAAAAGAAACTAATAACATCCAATATAAAAGGTTTTAGGAAGCTAATCGGTACAATTGCAAAAACGTCAGTCGAGGCCACTTATGGGTGTTGCCGTCCAACAGCTTTGAAGTGGACAAAAAATAATGTGCTAGAGTTCAGTTTAAAGTATGAAAAGAGAGTCTTTGATAGAGGCTTTGATGTTGTTGATGGAAAAAAAGTCGCTATCGCACAATATTCACATACTGAAGTCTCTACCTTCAATTGCTCTACGGCCTCCTTGTCTACAGCGATTAATACTGATGCAAGGTGTAGTAGGGTCAACTTTCAAAAGCTTAAAAAAGAGTAAGTAGAATATTGAGTTAGAGGTTTTTGAAGACGAATCTTTCTAGATAGTTTCACTCAGATTCTGCAAATTATTCCAATCGAATAAAATTTCTTTATAACATGATAACCTTTCCTAATATGTAATTTATAATTAAAAGGAATCACAATGAAAGCTTTATCACTTACACTCTTATTGTCCATAGTTCTATCAGTATCATCTTGTAAAAAAGATGATGATAATAACGATAGTGGTGGTGGAGGTACTGCAGCTTTTACACCAATACCCACAAAGTTTCTTGGAGAGTGGATAAGAGATGATTTAACTCCTTCAAGTCAATGCGAAACGAATTATGATGTCGATGGAAGTGGTTCTTCCTCTGCCAGTGAGTCTCAGACAGCGATACTTAATGTGACAGCATCCACAGATACGAATGGATTGCAATACGGTTGGTATATGTTTACTGGAAGTGGTTCTTGTGATTTTTCTCAAGCACAGTTTACAGACATGATAACTCACTCAGACATCAGTATTATTTCAGAGACAACAGATACAATTATTTTGAAAGCAAAAATTGCTACGAGTATTCGGCGAATTTCATTTTCAGGAGTGCTTACTCTTCTTAATGCTTATAATAGTAATAACGGTGCTTGTGGAAAATCCAACTGGGCCCTACATGACACAAACTCATCAGATTTTTTAAGTGGGTGTGGTGTTGTTGGAGGTGAAGATGGCATGGATGATTTTAAATTTGCAGGTGCAAGCTTTGCAGTTAATCAATACTTATATTGGAAATTGGTAAATGTGGATAGTACTCATATGACCTTTGCTGCAAGTACTGACAATGGGGCGACTTACGGCTCAGCAAGTTCTCTTTTTTTGAAAACACCCTAGTTAAAAAAATAAAACGAATTAGCTCCCTATATTTTATGGGAGCTGTGCGTTCTGCGTAGTCAACTGAGATTGTCGAAAGCTATTTGAACTAAATTTCCATTATAAAAAAATAATCCGTATCCTTTTTACATCGAGATTCGTCTTACTTATAAAGGATTATAAAAGGGGAGATAATCATATGGGTAATATTAAGTCAGAAATTTGTAAAAAAAAGAGAAATAGTCGAAATGAGTTTTTGGAAATGATTGGACCTTATAGAGCAGATTTATATTTGTTTTGTAGGAAATTAACCAACAGTCCGTGGGATGCTGAGGATCTGGCACAAGAAACGATTATGAGGGCAGACATCAGGCTTAGTGATACTCATTTTGGTGTTGAAAATATCAAGTCTTATCTGTTTAAGATGGCATCAAATCAATGGATTGATTGGTGCAGACGCTCAAAGGTTATGGTTAGTGTCGATAATATTCCTGAGACGCCTGTTTACATGAATCCTCAATTTGAAGTTAAAGAGGCATTGAGTTCGCTTATATATTATCTTCCACCTAAGGAAAGGGTAGCGATTGTTTTAAAAGATATTTTTGATTTCAAAATAGATGAAATTAAAGATGTTATGGAAACAACTACTGGTGCTGTAAAATCAGCTCTTCACCGAGGAAGAGAAAAGATGGTGCTGATTAAAGAAAAAAGCTCTCGCAATATTGAACCAAAAATTAATCAAGAGCATAAAGAAGTTGTTAATAAGGCCGTTGATTTTTTTAATAAAAGAGATATTAATGGCTTTTGCAACTTATTACTTAGTAATGCTACCGGTAACGCTTATGGATGTTTTCTTGAATCAAGCGCAGCAGAAATTAAAAAAGGCAGTATTTTTCATACTATCAATCAACCAGATGGAACACCTCAACCTAAGGAAATGCGCGCTGAGTGTGTGGAGCTTTATGGCGAAAATCTATTTATCTTATGGGTTGAGGACAAACTTGAAGATATTTGGAGAATTCAAATTGAAGAAGGACAAATTTCCCGGTTTGATTGTTATTACTGTTGTCCAAAAGTACTTGCAGAAGTTGCAAAGCTATTAGGTGCCAAGTCTAATGATCATGGTTACTATTATGAGGATAAGAGGAGCTAATAAAGCTAGAAAGTTTAAAATATGAGGTCTAAATGCAAGCGGCTCGAATTTATTATATAGAGATTCCTGCTCCTGATATTGAAAAGGCAGATAAATTCTATCATTCAATTTTATATATTAAAGTCGAAAATATAAATGAAACACTAAATGTGATTAAAGCGCAGGGTGGTGAAGTTCTCTTGAGTAAAGAGGAAATTGGTGGTGGTTATGGGTTTTCAGCAACCTTTAAAGACCCAAATGGAAATCACCTTGGTTTATGGTGTGAAAATTAGAAATAGAAATTGTTCTTTTGAAGAAAGAAAGCCACTTGTTAGGTGGCTTTCTTAATATTTTGATTTTTTTTAGCTATTTTATTTTTTCTGGCCTTTTTTCTGACCTTTTTTCTTGGCTTTATTTTTCTTTTTCTTCTCAGCCTTCTTCTTTTTTGCTTTTTTCTTCTCAGCTTTTTTCTTTTTTGCTTTTTTCTTTTCAGCTTTCTTCTTTTCAGCTTTCTTCATCTTAGCTACTGCTTTTTCAGCTACCGTACTCTCAACAACTGCTTTAGTGGCAATAGTTTTTGGTGTGACTTTTTTAGCAACTTTTTTTGTTGCAGTTTTCTTAGCAACTTTCTTTGCTACAGTTTTCTTAGCAACTTTCTTTGCTACTGTTTTCTTAGCAACTTTCTTTGTTGCAGTTTTCTTAGCAACTTTCTTTGCGACTGTTTTCTTAGCTACTTTTTTTGCGACTGTTTTCTTAGCTACTTTTTTTGTTGCAGTTTTCTTAGCAACTTTCTTTGTTGCAGTTTTCTTAGCTACTTTCTTCTTTGCTACTGTCATTTTAACTCCCCTACGTAATGTCTTCTATTGTCTCTAAAAAATTAAATGAGGTGGGAAGAATACATGATTTAGATGGTGAATAAAAGGTAATTTGTCTCATATAAGTTGTTAAGTATGATCATCTATAACGTTATTCTTCAGAGCGCGGTAACTACTGGGCCGCATTAGGCATTAGGAACAAGAGTCAGTTCAAAATTGTCATGTTAACCCTCTTTGCATTTACGCTTATCATCTTTGTTATTTATTTTTTCTTTAGGATATACTTTATCAATTCTATAGCACGTACCAGGTTCAAATAATACTTCATTTTTATTTTGGTTCAGCTACCCAGCTGACAATACTTGAGGGAGTGATACCAAAAAACTTGGGTGTGGATTTGAAGAGGGGGAGGTCTAAAAGTTAAATATTTATATGAATAATCATTGGTGTTGAATTGTGATGCGGAGTGTGGTGTCTTGTGTCTAACTTAAGATATTCATGAATAACGGATGGACTATGCCATTACTTTATATAATTTATTTGAACAGCTTAATTCTTTATGCTACGAACCATCAAAGGGAGAAATTATGAATTTTTTTATTGTAGTTTTGGGAATCTGCTATTTAAAAAGTGTGTATGCTACTGCAAATAACTGTGTAGATCTAGCCCCAGAGCTTAGTAGCATTCATGAAATTATAAAGGCTGACTTCTCAGGCTATTCTCATCGTAAATCGCTAAGGGAGCTTGTAGATCAAACCTATTCGAATCTTATTCAAGAAGCTAGTAAGTGTAGTTCAAATATAGATTATACGAGGACAATAAAGAAGTACTTTGCTGTTGTAAAAGATCCTCATATTCAGCCTGTGTGGCAATATACTGAGAGATATAAAAACATTTATAGAATTTCAACAGGTGAAGACTTTGATGATGCGAGGTTTGATTTTTCGACTTATTCTGCAATTGGAATTCGATTGAAATTATTTAATGATCGGGTGTTTATTAATGATATTGATACTGATTTATTAGAGAGTTCAAAACTAGTAAAGGGTGATGAACTTCTCTCTTGTAATCATAAATCTCCGATGGACATTATGGATCAAGATATCCTCCCTTATGAGTCTGTTACAGCGCTAAATGCTGCAAGATACAGACATATTTCTAAAATATTCTTTCGGTGGGACAGAAAACCACATCAAAAGATAAAATGTGTTTTTAAAAGAATGTTTGAAATCATTACTGTGGAGCTTGAGTGGAAAAGCGTGAGTGAAAACTATCTTTCTGATTTGAATTCAGAAATTAATTCTGAGAAAAAAATCTATAAATTAATAAAAAAGGATTATGGAAGCTTGGTTAAGCTTACAACGATGCTTGGAGACAATCCTGTGTCTACAGTTCAACTACAGCAATTTGTTAAGGACGCATATACCCTCAGAGACGATAAAAATTTAATACTAGACTTAAGAGGGAATAGTGGAGGGTCTTCGCGGTGGGGTAAGAATTGGATCATACAGCTTTTTGGTTTTTTCAGGGCTGGACCAAGCAAAGCACCAGATATAATTATGGCATCTGAGAGTAATTATAATCATTTTGTTCGGTTTTTTGACTATTTTGAGGAAAGTGGTTCTTTTCAAAATTCAAGCGATAGAATGAAGATGCAATCATTTCTCGATTGTATAAAATCGAACTTAGGAAAACTCACTTCCTGCGAAAAAAGTAATGCAGTCATTACCGTCTCTGGCTACAAAGATGATGCTGCCCTTTTTAAAGGGAGACTTTACGTATTGATAGATTGGGG
>JABJPQ010000595.1 GCA_018663815.1 Halobacteriovoraceae bacterium
AATTTATAATGAAAGCTATTGCTAGAAAAGACCCAACTCCCCTCAACATGCGTACGACTACAACGAGATGCTGTATCTGTTTCATAACTATCAGGCAAAGTTGCTCGGTATAAACATTCCCTAACAATTTGGCCATTTGGTCTTTCTCTTTTTACACCTTCAACATATTTCCTGCTGCAAACCTGTGATAAAACTTTAGCTGGAGCTGAAATTACTAAAACTGGTGTAAATATAAGAAAAAGCGTGATTATTGCTCTCATTTTATGCCTCAAATCAAAATTCGGCGAACTATATGTCCACGACCTAAAATAATCAATACTTATTGTAAAATTTATAGATTATAATTCCTCCATGAAAATTTACTCAGAAGCGATCAAAAGCTTTACTTTAAGATGTGAAAACTACCTCAAAATGATAATGAGTGAAGAGACTGAGCTAGAGCTAAGAAGGACGCGATTTGAATATAACAAATACACGTATCCCTTAAGTGTCATCATCTTTATTGATTCTCAAAAGTTAGGATATTTTGATCCGACAACTTATCAAATTGGCTTACATGCTTCCCTTATGTACCAAGCAAAAGAGCATGTTATTAAGAACATTCTCCGACACGAGCTAGCCCATTATCTATGTTGGCTTAAATATGGCCTGGATGGTCCCCCTCACGGAGAAAACTTTAAAGATATTTGTAAGAAGTATCACTGGGATCAAAAAGTTGATAAAGCCAGTATTGATATTAAGCTTGCTAATGAATTTGAAGGTGACTTAGCATCCGAAAAAATCATTTCGAAAGTAAAAGCTCTTTTTAAATTAGCCGAAAGTGATAATGAACATGAAGCCAGGCTTGCAACAATAAAAGCCAATCAACTGCTAATCAAACATAACTTAGAAAAAATCAACTTACATCATCACGATATTTTATATTCTCAAGAAGTCTATTCTTCTAAAAGAAAGAATGCTAAAACAAATGCTTTTTATTCTATTTTAATGCATTTCTTTGTTAAACCTGTCATCGTTCATTCAACAAATAAAACATCACTAGAAGTTTTTGGAACTAAAGAAAATATAGAGCTCGCTCAATACATCACTCATTTTTTAGAACGGAATTTTGAACAACTTTGGAAAGATCAAGACCTTTTAAAAGGTCTTAAAGCTAAAAACTCTTTTTTCCTTGGAATTGCCAAAGGGTATGAAGAAAAAATGTTAAATGTAAAAAAAGACTTTTCCCAGAGTGCTCAAACCTCCCTCCTTGTTTTATCAAATCAACTTGCGACTCAAGTTGAAAAATTTTGCATGCGCTTATCATACTCACGCTCCCAAAATCAATTTGATAAAAACGCCTTTCAATCAGGAAAAGAAAAGGGGCACAAACTGAATATTAACCCAGCCCTCAAAAATAAAACAAAAACTCATCTACTCTTTTGGAAATAAATATGTCTTCATCACTCGCAAAAAAACAAATTTTAACAGGGATCTTTTTTTTAGCAACGGCCGTCATGCTGGGAGCTTTTGGAGCTCACGGATTAAAACAAACATTACTTCCAAAGTACTTAAGCACCTTTAAGACAGGTATTACCTATCAATTTTACCATGGCTTCGCCCTCATTATTCTAGGTATCATTACCCAACAGTTTTCAGCGCTAAAAACATCTGCTTCCTTTTATACTTTTACCCTTGGCATTTTATTATTTTGCTTTAATTGTTATTTATATGCTATTACTCAAATCAAGTTTTTTGCTCTTATTGTGCCAGTTGGTGGAATCCTTTTTATCTCTGGATGGAGCATGCTTTTTTATCAAGTTGCAAGGAAACAAAAATGAAATTATTAATATTACTCACTCTCGTATCATGTACCCAAAAATACCAAACGTATCATGTAATTGATAAGTTTAACTTTGACCAAGACAATCCACAAACACCGATCACTAAAAAACAGTACCCAGGAAGAAAAACAACTATTGACCACTGCGCGGGACAGTTCTTCTTTATGAGTAATGCTAAAAAACAGACTGATCGCTATTTAAAGACTGCTGTCAGAACGATGTGTCCAAATAGTAATACGATTTTGAATTCAAGGTTAACTGAAACATGGTGGACGACGATTATTTATTCAAGGTCTTGTTTTGAGCTAGAGGGATATTGTCCTAAGAAACTAGCCCACTAATTTGAGTAATGGCTCTAATTCTTTCTCATCATTATCCAGTATTAACTGATTACACTCTTTAATCAGTATTTTTAAGGAAGTGACAAGCTCTAACTGACTATAGTTTTGTGAAATATCATGAAGAGAATCATTCAATTTTTGATTCACTTTTTTTACATCAGTAATACCCTCACTATGGTGATGAAAAATTTGCTGTGCATTTTCTGCTAACGATTCTGCATCAAAGGCAATTTGACCTTCACTCTTTAGTAACTGCAAAACTTGAAGTCTAAACTGAGCAACTCTTTTTTGTTGAGAATTTATACGATCTGTATTAAAGCAATCTTCATGTTTAGAAACTTCATCGAGAAAAGACTGCAGCTTGTAAAAACCTTGATTTAGGGCTTCTATGTACTCTATCGCTTCAGGCGAAACTTCATCACGATCAAGCTTAAGCTTCATGTTCAAACATAAAACTTCTAACTCACTTCGAATGGAAGAAAACTCATCATTTTTCTTGTTAAGCTCATAAAAAACCTTTCCAAATTCTGCATTTTCATCCGTAAGTTTTAAAACATGTTGATGCAGCTCTTTCAGCTGTTCACTATTGGTACGAAAAGATTCTTTTAATTTCGTATAAATTGATGCTACTTGTTTTTCATAATCATATTCTTCATCAAAAAAATTATCAAACAAGTCCCCTTTGTATGCTGTTGTAGAACTATAAGTACTAAAGATTTTTTCGACCGATTCAAGTTGCTGATGAAAGCTATGAAGTTTATGTGTAATTTCAGAAAACTTTTTTTCGGCCTGTTCTTGCCTATTTAACATTATCTCCTTGATTTGCTTGATTTCAAGTTGTTCATCAACGAGACGATTTTCTTCTACCGATAATCGTTGCTCAAAGTCCAGCAATGCCTTATTTTTTGCATCATAAGCTGATTGCTTTTCAGCAAATTCTTTTCTTTGTTCATTATACTGATCAAACTCTATTTTTTGCTGGGTAACACTTAATTTACTTTGTTCTAAAACATTCTCAGCTTGAAAGAGTTCTTCTTTACCTTGTACCAAATCTTCTTTTAAATCAAAAAGACTGACTCTTTCCTCATTAAGCCATAAGTCTTTTCGCTCGACTTCAGCTAACTTTTCCTTGAGTTCCATTTCTCGTTCTTTTAAAACATTAGCTCTTTTAGAAATATGGTCATTATTTCTGACAATTGCCTCTTCTTTATCTTGTATACTATTTACATAGTTTTCATAATTTAAATTAGAAGCTATCAACTCACTTTGTAACTTTTCTAGCTCAACTGTCCTTTCTTGTAATAAAAGATCTTTTCCCCTAACATTTACAGGAACAAGATTTTTTGATCGTAAAACAAAGATTAAGCCCAGTAAAAAAGCAAACATCATGACAATTTGTTTACCGAGAAGACTTAAGTCGGCACCATGATTTAAATAGCTTAACCTTACTCCCCAATCGAGCTCATTTTCAAATAAATCTTTTATGGTAACTAAAGATCGTCCAGATTTTGAAAATGCATCAGAGATGACACTCACCTTCAGATCAGAAACCTGCATACTTTTTGCATGGTAAGTTAGAGTTTTATCTAGATTATAAAAACCTATAAAGTATGAATGAACTTTTTTCTTATTCTTATATAAAGGTATCGAAAAATAATGCCCTCTATCTGATGTAAAGAATTTATCCTTAACTAGCGCGGATAAATTAACGCCTACTAAACCTTCATCAAAATTGTTAGAGTGTTTTTTACTTAAAAGATGTTTAAATAAACTTTTCTTGAAGTGATTTTGCTTAGTGTCTTTTTTCTTTTTTACTAAGTCACTAAAAAGCATATTTTTCTTTATCGGGTCTACAATAAAAAAATAATCAAATCCTGTTTCCTGCTGACTTAAGGTATTAAGATATGCAACTCTCTGTGAACTTGTGTCCAGTAGGATATTATTCTTAGCAAATACCTTTAAGGTTTTATAACTTTTTACAAAGCTATTTCTCAGGTTTTCTTCAAATATCGTTTCAGGGTCAATTGTATTTTCAAAATCATATTTAATTTTTTTAAATGTTTTTTGTGCTTGGTACCCCCATATAATGGCAATACTAAGTAATGTGACCTTAATTAATGTTAAAGATCTATTTTTAATCATGATGCCACCTTCTTAGAAAGATCTACTGCCCAACTAGGACAATTATTGATAACAGGAATTAGTTTCTCTCCGTACTCAACTTGACCATCTATAAAATCATTCTCTAATTTTTCATCTAAGCCTGTAATCACGACTTGTTCGACTTCACCAACTTTATCAACTAAACAAACAAAAGGGATCGCACCTTTCCCCATGATGGCACCAATAAACTTGTCTCCTACTCTCGTGTTTTCAAAGTTCATCACTGGATACTGTTCAGTATCTTTTAGAAAATAATAAACATCATCAATGAGTTCTAATTCATGAGATGAAATATTTACAAATTCAATAAGATCATCTTCTTTAATAAAAAAGGGCTTGTTTTCAACCTCAATTAAGAACGCTGGGTTCACATTAAACTTAATTGGTAAATCATATGTATAATGAAATGAATTTATCTCATTTGAAACCTTATTGGCCTTAATACCTAATTTTTTAGACAAATCAATAATTTTTGAAACACGATGATCGACGGCATCAGTTGCAACTTGCATAAAGTCAACGTCTTCAATATTAACATCGACACTAAACTGCAACCTCGAACTTTGAAGGTCAGTCTTTATATTAACATGGTATTGGCTTTGATTATTTAATTGATAATCGACAATGAGTTCTAATAGGCTATGAAAATAGCTTTCAAACATATTTAATTTATAATACAAAAACTTTGCTTTTCCCCAGTAGGTATTAAATACTACATTTTTCCCAGCTGTAATTGTGTAATCCTCAAGAACCGTGATTACATTATCTAGATAAAGATTAACAGGAACCAATCCCATCTTTTCATAAGTACTAGAAAAACTATTAAGATCATGACATAAGTTTTTAACGACGACGTCGTCTGAGTGAGCAAGTTTATTCTTATTAACAATTATATTCTTAAATACATCCTGAAGTTTTTCAAACTCCATATCATCAACACTCAAATTTAAAGTAACTGGTGTCTCTTTTGTCATTTCAAACTTAATTAGATTTAACTCTGAATTATCATTCGCTCCTTGCATAAAACTAAGTGCTGGCACTTTCACTTCTTTTTTAAACAAACTTTA
>JABJPQ010000701.1 GCA_018663815.1 Halobacteriovoraceae bacterium
AAGTGAAAAATTTTATTGATTAACTTCACCTATGGCCGGTCTAATAACTGATGAAATATCATTCA
The DNA here is from genome assembly GCA_018663815.1 of Halobacteriovoraceae bacterium. Lineage (GTDB taxonomy): Bacteria > Bdellovibrionota > Bacteriovoracia > Bacteriovoracales > Bacteriovoracaceae. Next base: position 66 of record JABJPQ010000701.1, read on the forward strand.
TTGAGTGATTCTCAGCAGTAGCAATAGTTGCAGTTTCAATAGTTGGCTCAATACTTATTTCTCTAGATTTTCTAGATAAGTCACCTAAAGTCGTTGTGGATAAGTATTCTTGCATCAAAACGCCAAGATTTTCAAAAAATCCTTTTGTTAGGTTAAACTCAGTAGTGTCAACTTTAATTGCTTCACCCTCAGTCGCTTTAACTTCAACTCCTGAACTTGGTAGTCCAGAAATGTCTTTAGCAGGATTGATGTTTTCACCAACACATTCTAAAACGTCTTTGATAGAAATCTCATCCATACTTCTTGCAAGAACATAACCACCACCTGGTCCTCTTACAGATTTAACAACTCTACCAGTTCTTAACTTTCTAAAAAGTTGCTCCAAATAGTGTAGTGAAATCGCCTGTCTTGTTGAAATTTCTTGTAGTCTTACTGGATTTCCATTCGAGTGGAAAGTAAGATCTAGCATTGCTCTAACGGCGTAACGCCCTTTTGATGTAAGTCTCATTTGTCATCCTCCATAATCTGATTAAATAAGTTATCTTTATAAAAATGTTGTGGGAATTTTCCTTCCTTTGATTCCCTAGAGATAATTGACGTATTCACTTGTCAAATATCTCTGGTAAAAGTATCACCCGTTTTAGTTGTTGACGTCAACTGTTTATTACTAAAGATTACTTAAAATGTTCTTACATTAGAGACACTACTTAAGTGCATGATATAACAGTGTTTTAATGCAAGTTAGAAAAAAGTAACCGAGAGGTAAACTAGGGCAAATAATTCCGATTAAAAATATCAGCTATCTTATTGCTCTAATATTTTAAAAAGAGCGAAGTTTCGCGAGAGATTTTGCCCATCTAAGCTTTTTTTATTAATAGATATCTTTAACAAATATGATTCAAAATCTTCAGGTATTTCACGCCATATGGCCGCGTAATGCTCTTTTCCCCACTCAATTAAAAAATATTTCTTATCTTCAAGGTACATTGGAAGCTCAAGATAATAAATTTCTTCTCTACTTTTTATTCTATAAAAATCACCATGAAGAGTTGAAGGTGTTTCTGATAAAATTGAATAGCTTGGACTAATGGTTTCACAATCATCGATAAATATTTTTGAAAATGTTGTTTTACCAGCTCCCAAGTCACCATCAAGCACGATCATTGCGGGAGTACTTATCATTTCTTTTAATTCGTATGCAATATGGGACAAATCGGATTCAAATACTTTTGTCCAAGTACGTAACTTTTTTAAGTTCATCTATTGACCTAAGATAACTCGATCAATATCAGCATCGAGTACATCGAAAGCTTGTGGTAATGTCTGGATAAGATTGTGAGCTGTCATTGTTCTCGTCCCATAATTTTTTGCTGCAAACTTACCAGCAAGTGAATGAAGATAAATGGAAACTGCGACGACTCTATTAAAAGCTTCGTATCTTTGTACTAAAGGTGTTTTTTCACGAATAGCAACATCTTGTCCTAACAAACCACCTAGTATCCCGGCCAAAACATCACCGGCCCCTGCAGTGGCCATGCCATCATTAGGTGAATGATTAAAATAAACACTACCGTCAGTACAGCCTAAATAAGTACAAGGTCCTTTTAACACGACAGTACAGTTAATGCTTTCAACCATTAAATTTAAAAAAGAAACAGGCGACTCAGAGAGTTCTTCAATTGAAATACCCATAAACCTAGCAAACTCTCCAAAGTGTGGCGTTAAAACAGTCGGAGCATTTCTCATCTTAAAAACATTTTTATCTTCTTTTAAGTTTAAAACATTAATTGCATCCGCATCAATAACGATAGGACCATCAAAATTATTTAAAACTTCCAACACCAATCTTCTGGCCCGAGATGAGCGTGCTAGCCCTGGACCGATGACAATAGATGAATACTTATTTAAGTCTTTTAAGAGTCTGTCCCATTTTTTAATATCAAGTGGTACATACCCAGTCATCACCTCAGGAATAAGTCTCTGAATCATTTCTTGGTATTGTGGCTCCCAAGTAGCAACTGTCACTAGACCAGAGCCCGCTTTTAAAGATGCTTGTGAGGTTAATACAGGAGCTCCCGTTAAGCCGTGTGATCCACCCAAAACTAATGAATGTCCATAAACTTTTTTATCTGCAAACTTATCTCTGCGGCTAACAAGGTCTATCATATGCTCTGGCCGTAAAAGGTATTTATTGCCTTCAAGCCCTATATGAGCAGGAAATCCAACATCCAGAATTTTTAATTCTCCTGAGTGCTTCGGTCCATTAGCAATATAATGTCCTAACTTAGGATAGCCCACGGCCAAAGTAGTGTCGGCTTTAATTGCATTACCTTGCATACTACCTGAGTTACCTTTAATACCTGACGGGATATCTATAGCAAAAAGATACTCAGCATAATCATTAACGAACTCAATAATATCATATAAAAAATTACTCATTGGAAGCTGAACACCAGTTCCAAAAATACCATCAACTACTACGGAAGGATTGGTTTGTTGAAAATAACTTGAAAGTTGATAAACATCATCAATACAATTAGACGCAACACCATAGGATTTAGCCACATCCAACTGAAATTTAAGTTCATCACTATAATCTTGCTCTGGAAAAACAAGAAAGATTCTGCACTTGATACCTTTATTGCTCAAATGCCTTGCGGTCGCAACTCCGTCGGCACCGTTACTGCCCTTACCAATTAAAAAAATCATCTCATTTTGAATTTTTTTTGTATAGAGAATTTTTTGAATAACTCTCGCAGCTTTAACAGCCACATTTTCAATAATAAGTCTCTCACCAACTCCAAATTCGTTGTTGGTAACATTTTCAATATGTTTCATCTCTTC
>JABJPQ010000694.1 GCA_018663815.1 Halobacteriovoraceae bacterium
ACTCATCAAATTTTTTCTTACTCTCTAAGGTTCCTGCAATGTTTTTTGTAACATCTCCCGTGCTTCCACCGGCCATGATTCCTGCAATATCTCCAAAGACATTACCATCAAATTCTTTTTTCGTTTTATTGAGTAACTCTTGAGTTGCTTTACTATTACCAGTCTTCTCGTCACGCTCAACTGGAAAAACTTCGCCAGCAGAAGATCTTTTCGTATTGAGTAAAATATCCTCAATATTCGCGATATCAATAACAATTTTACCTCGCAAAAGAGCATCCCACATCAATTGAAAGTCGACTTTACCGACCTGTAACATATTAAATGCAGGCGCGTTTTTGTCTGTTATTTGGATTTTACCAACTTCTATTTTAAGATCGCTCAGACTCGTTGTGACTTTGGAGACATTAACTTCAGCCCCATTTACTTGCTCAACAGCAAATTCAATTGTTTTTTTAATCGTACTATCTAGTAAAAATAGATTGAATAAAACAACGATTAAAGAAATAACAAGAAAAGGTATCACAGCACCTGTACGAATAGGCCCTTTGGGTTTTTTCGGTTTTTCTTTTTTCTTTTTTTCTAAAACTTCACTCATATCAACCTACCCGTATAACTCGTCATATTTAACATACCATTTATAAAACTTAGTGGCTTTCACGGCTTTCCAAAACTTTGTATTTTCAAAACGAGCCAGCACTCCAGTGCGATATTTTTTTATTAATATTTTTGCAAGAACATAAACAAATGGAGACAACAGTATAGACGCAACTCCAGCTCCCATAACAACTGAGTTATAAAACTTTGTAAATGGAATTATTGGTAAATTATATAACGTCGTATACAATCCTTTTAAAGCACTGATCTCCAAGATGACTCCCCCGAATGAATCAAAAAGAGGATCAAAGATATAAGCAATTAAGGCAAAAAAGAATGCTGATGTGAAAGCCGCTCCCATTTGAATCCTTAAGAAGAAAATGAGCACAAAAACCAGAAGTGTTTGCAACGATAATGCAGGGGCAAAACCTAAGATAAGGCCACACGCAATTCCCGCTGCAATTTGGTTTTCACCTGTGTCAGAGTTTAAGACTTTAAGCAGTGCAAATATTTGTTTTAACATCAATTATCCTTAGCTGGTATTAAGACCCAGCTTTACCTACGGAGTAATATTTAAAGTCATGCTTTAACACTTTCTTTGTGTGATAAAGATTTCGACCGTCAAATAAGACCGGGCTATTTAAACGCTTTTTAATTTCTTCAAAGTCAGGAGCTCTAAACTCTTTCCACTCGGTTAAGACAAGTAAAGCATCAGCATTATCTAAGCAGTCATATTTGTTCGCAACCTTTGTTGCTTTATAGGAATTTGCTGCAACCATTTTTTCAAAATTATCAGCAGCTTCTGGATCATAAAATTTAACCTGTGCACCTTCATTTGAAAGTGCCTGAACAATGTATTGTGCGGGTGTCTCTCTAATATCATCTGTATTTGCTTTAAATGCTGTTCCCCAAATAGCAATCGTTTTGCCATTTAAATCATTAAAATGTTTTTTTAGTTTTTCAAACATATAAAGCTTTTGTTCTGCATTTACCTCTTCGGTGGCATTTACAATTTTAAAATCAAGTCCCATCTCTTTTGCTTTATAAATAAGAGCTTTTACATCTTTAGGAAAACAAGAGCCTCCATATCCAGGGCCAGGGTATAGAAATTGAGAACCAATGCGTGAGTCGGTTGCAATTCCATGTCTTACTTCCTCTACATCAGCACCTGTAAGATCACAAAGTCTTGCAATCTCGTTCATAAAAGAAATCTTAGTCGCTAAAAAACAGTTTGCTGCATATTTAATCGTTTCAGCTGATAAATTACTTGTCCTAATGGTACGTTTGCTTTGACGATTAAATGGGTCATATAACTCATCCATGACTCCATAAGCATAATCATTATCCGTACCAAGAATAACTCTTTCAGGTTTCATAAAATCGTTAACTGCACTCCCTTCTTTTAAAAATTCAGGGTTGTTAACAATATGAAATGCTTTTTGAGTTTTACTGGTCATATATTTTTTTACTGCTTCACCTGTTCCAACCGGAACCGTTGATTTTAAAACGATAATTAAATCTTCTTGCATAAAAGGAATTAAAGCA
>JABJPQ010000188.1 GCA_018663815.1 Halobacteriovoraceae bacterium
AAAACATAGTCGATGTAAAACTGACAAAAAGGTATTAACTTTTAGTCAGCAACCTAAATTTTCAATACTTTACAAAAGTGTTTTCATGATATTTAAGTAACATACAATGAACTGTGAAAGAGTTCTATACTCGAAGTGCAAGTAGAGTCTATTATTTGATTTTTAGATATTTTAAGTCTAAATAATTCGGCAAAAGTGCCAATTACTCTAATACATTTCCATAGTCTGGTTTGAAAGTTAAATCAGTAGAGAATTTGAGTATCTATAGTCTAAGCTTTATACATTATCTATAAAAATGACTTATGGGTAATAGTAAGAATTGCCTACCGAGGATATCCCTTAATGCCTCCAAATAACCTTAACATCCTCATCAAATGACTCATCATGAACCGAGGTAAATGCTGAAATTTCAACTGAAACCAAAAAGTTATCAGTAAAAGCATCTTCACCAATGTACATAACATTTTCAGGAATTAGAACAGATTGTAATTTATTACCCGCAAAGGCTTTTTCTTCAATCATAAAAACTTGATTGGGAATTGTGACATGGGTGAGATCATTACTTGCGAAAGCTTGAGTATGAATTTTTTTGATATTGTTTGGTATCTCTACAGTAGTGAGAGAGTTGTTGGCAAAAGTCGATATTTCTATCACAGAGACTGACTTGGAAATGTAAACTGATTTAAGGCCGTTGTTAATAAAAGCCAGCCCTCCAATAGTTGTAATATTATCTGGAATCACAAGATGGTCAATTTCATTCATCGAAAAGGCACCATATCCAATGGATGTAACCGTTGCTGGGAAGGTTACATAAGTTAACCTCTCCCCCCTAAAAGCGTAATCTTCAATGCGTACCACTTTTTGCTCATCAATTTCAGCAGGGATAACCATGTTCCTGGGACAACCTTTCTTATATCCAGTTATGCTAAGACCGTAACCGATATCAGCTTTTACCTCTTTATATTTATAACAATTCATGGTGTTGTTTTTAGCTAAAACGTTTAGACTGATTAGTATTGATGTTATGGCCAAAATTTTTTTCATACGAAACTCCTTATTGTTTTTTAACTAACATAATTTGGAATGAGTGATAATTCAAACTTGCCAAGGGATTTTTGCGGGCAAGATTGCCCGCAGTTAATTTATAAAATCATTGAACTTTAGTAAGGTTCTAGGTAATGCTAGCGTAAAAAAAAAGGGGAATGAAGTGAAAAAATTAAGCATATTATTTATTTTTATATCAATGATTTGGTCGAGTTTTACCTGGGCACAAGTTGATTACTGTAAACGCCATCCTGCTGTTGTTAAAGAATTAGAAGATAAATTAAAAATTAAGTGCTCCAAAATGACACATGATAATGTGCTGAGGATTGGTACTCTTGAGATTTGGAGAAATCACAACAAAACTCCATTTAAGTCCAGTGATTTTACTGGTCTGGAGCATATAACTTATTTAACTATTGCTTCAATGAACCTATATGCTGAACCTGGTGCTTTGAAAGAACTTAAAAACTTAAAGGGATTAAAGTTTAGCTATCTACAAAATGAGATACCTTCAGTTATATTTGAAGGATTAGAGCATTTAGAAATGCTTATTTTACATGAAAATGATAATATGACGAAGTTTGGTGAAAGCTTTTTAGAAGGCTTAGACAATCTTCGCTATCTCCACATTAGGGCAAGAGTAGAGAATTACGGCAATTATCCTTTCAAAGCACTAAGATTCTCATACAATCTTTTAGAAAACACTCCTAAGTTAGAAGAGATTTATATCAAAGGTCGAGGATTACGCTATATTCCTAATGGCTTTTTTGATTATACGCCCAACTTAAAATCGATAGGGTTTTATGGAGATCTTATAAAGGTCGAGGAGAATCTTTTTAAAAACTTAACTGAGTTGGAGAAAGTCTATTTCATACGCTACGGAGCTTTAGAATCACCTGATCTGCCTGATAATATCTTTGAAAATAATCACAAAGTTAGCTATCTCAATATTTCGTGGAATTACTTTTGGAACCTCGATAGAGTTTTGGCACCAATCCGCTTAACCATTGATAAAGTTAATATTTGTTCTACTAGGTATACTCATCAGCAAATTGAGACATTGCAAGTTGAATTTCCTCAGGTGGAATTTTATAAAGAATCTTGCGAGATTTTTTAAGCTAAGAAAACCAATCTCAAATATTAAAGATTGAGCATATGAGTACTGAAAAATTAAAAAAAAAGAGTCTGCTGTATGACTGAGGTGTTATCCGCCATATATCCGTCAATGTCAACGTGGCGGATAGTTTGTTCTATACGACAATATTTTTGTGGCGGATATGTGACGCATAGATTTGGGGGTCACATGGGGGACAGTTGTTAAAAATTACTTTCATGCATGTTCATAGTTGTGCAACCTTAGAACACCCTCTGTTGTACGCCATTTGACCTTGAGAGGCATTTTAGCTATATATCTATAAGAAATTATTAACTTTTGTAAGTATGTGATTTCAGCCGTTTGCTTATTGTTTCTTATCGTGCGTATAAAAGATGAGTAATATTAGCGTGTTACACACCTGGTGTTTGTTTTTTTACAAATCTAGCCACATCGAGTTTTTTCAGATCGTAATAAATTAATCATTACCCTTTGGGAATTACTTAAAATTTTTATTGTGTTAGTCCAAGTGACCTTCGTAAATTTAAACTCTAGAAACCGTTGTAATACAGGTGAATCGGCTCCTCAGTGTGGGCTCCGGTTCTCGTCAACAATTTTATATTGAGGCTCAAGCTTGATATTTCGTTTGTGAAATATTCCTGAAAACTTAACAAAATTCTGTAACCAAGTAAGATTGAGCAACAAAATCAGTATATTCAATGCCCACTATTGCCCAATCCTGCCTAATGTGCGATAATAATAATTATGTTATCATTTCATATAGATAGACAGACTACGAAGCAGCTTATAGCTCTAAATGAAGTTATTGCAGAAAAATATGCATTTATTAAACTCCTCTCCAAAGAAGAAAAAGATAATATTCACCGCTATGCTTGGATAAGTATGGTTGGGGCTTCTACTAGAATTGAAAACGCGATTTTAACAGATAGTCAAATTGATTGGCTGGATTCAGTACTAGGCAAAGACGGAAAACAAACAGCACTAGATGCCCACAAGACACAAATAGAAGACAAGCTCTCAAAGGACAAGGAGAGAAGTATCGAAGAGGTTGCGGGTTGTAGAACCGTCCTCCTTCTCATTTATGAGCAGGCCAAAGACTACCTCCCCCTAACAGAGCACACATTACGCTCACTTCACCATGAATTACTTCGTCACGACTCTAAGATCGGTATTATAAAAGGTGCTTACAAAGAACACTCAAACTCAGTAGTAGAAGAAAACCACGACACAGGTGAAAAAAAGAGTGTATTCAAAACTGCCGATCCCGGCTTTAAAACCGAAATGGCCATGAAAGAACTTATTAAATGGTACAACAAAGCAATTCATGAGGAGCCATGGCAAATTGCCGTGTCCGCAGAGTTTGTTTATCGTTTTTTAGCAATACATCCATTTCAAGATGGAAATGGTCGTCTAGGCCGTGCCCTTATGCTCATGTCACTACTTCACTGCCCTAATAAAAAAATCTCAGAAGTGATTTATTATTTGGCCATAGACCGTCATATTGAAAAACACAAAGAAGAATATTATATCGTTCTAAATCAATGCTCAAACGGGCTGTATCGAGATGATCCCAATGAGTACAATATAGAGATTTTTTTAAAGTATATGATCAAAATTCTACAAGAGGCCATGGCCGATATAGACTTCTACGCAAAAAGAGCAAGCGACTTTAAAAAGTTACCCGAAAGGGCAGTTAAAATACTCGAATGCTTTAAAGAGAGAGCTGAGGAAAAAATTAAAACTAAAGATATAATTGATACGACAAAATTTCCGAGAAGAACAGTTACAACAAACTTAAAAATACTAACTGATAAAAAGTTTGTCGCACGCTACGGACAAGGTGCTGCGACTTACTACCAACTGATTTTTTAACTCGCTCAAGACACAATATACTCCTCTCCCTTTCAACATTTGCAATATTAATAGATTAACAACCCGTTCACTAGTTCCTCTTCTCTGTTTCAAGTGGGAACCGTTGAAATTTAGTGAACAAATCTACAGTTGTACTCATTACTTATCTAGGCGTATCGACTAGAGATGACAATATGTTACTCACAGTATTACAATTTTTCTTATCAAACTTTAGAAAAGACTCTTTAGTAATTGTAATATTATTTTTGGCCGCAAGTTGATAGATAGATTTAATATATTCAATTCGTTCCCTATCTCGTGAAGAAAACTTCTTATTTCCAATTTTCAGTAATCTTACAATAGTTTCTTCATCATAGTCTACATTGTGAATAAAATCATAAAGAGCTTTTGAATCGCCAGCATGTTGATTAATAGGATTTTCATAAAATGAAAGACCATGATCTGTTAATAATTTTAACTTAGATTTAGTATCCAGGTTAAGTTCTTTTGAGTTTGCCTTTAAGTAGTAAATTAGCTTAGTTAAATGTCTAGGATGCAAATGAGATTTTTTAAAATACAGACTCAGAACATCTATCGGAACTTCTTGCAACCAACGAGGAGTGATTTCTGTAATATTTACCAATGCTTCAGGTGATAACTTAGCCACCACCTCAAAAGTAGAAGTACCGTAAATTGTTTTAGACTTAAGGGTATTGATAATCGATTTTTCTAAGTCTTCTATGTCCAGGCTTAAAGCTTCTTGTGGTGGCACTGATAGATTTCTTAGTTCAACATGATTTTGCCCTACATTTCTAACAAAACCTTTTTCTCCATAAACTTTTTCAGCATAGCCAAATGCCCCTTCAAAGAGCTCTTTCTTAAAGCCCGCTTGGATGTGATCTAATAGTATTTTATTATTCCACAGTTTAGCATATTTATCAGTGGCGCCAGGTCCTGAGACATGAACATGTAAACTCAAGTCTTCCGTTCCCATTTTTAAAGGATTATTTAAAAGATGATCAACAGTAAAAAAACGAGAAATACTCT
>JABJPQ010000189.1 GCA_018663815.1 Halobacteriovoraceae bacterium
AGCGCTAAATCAACACCTGCACTTTACTAAAAAAACCATTCGCGAAGAATGCTCACAGATTTTAGTTGGAGATGCTCAATACGATTTTTATAAAGTTGAAAAAGTATTATTTGGACTTGGTTTTATTGAAAGTGACCTGGATAAAGATCCTCTTAGCTTTTCAGGTGGATTTCAAATAAGAATAAACCTAGCAAAACTATTAGCGACAGAACCAAATCTACTCCTACTCGATGAACCTACAAATTATTTAGATATTGTATCCCTCAGGTGGTTAAAACTTTTTTTACGTAGTTTTGACGGCGAGGTTCTGCTTATTACCCACGATCAAGATTTTATGGATCAAGTAACAACCCATACCATGGGAATTCATCGTAAAAAACTAAAACTCGTAAAGGGTAATACAGAAAAATTTTATACTCAGCTCATTCAAGAAGAAGAAATTTACGAAAAGACTCGCGTAAATCATGATAAACGTAAAAAAGAAATGGAACGTTTTGTTGAAAGATTTAAGGCCAAAGCATCCAAGGCAACGCAAGCACAGTCCAAACTTAAACAACTTGAAAAGATGGAAAATATGGATGAGCTTTCAGCTGAGGCTAATCTAGACTTCTCTTTTAACTACAAAGAAATTGCAAGTAAAAATCTGATGGAAGCCAATAACCTCTCTTTTGGGTTTAAAGAAAATGAACTTCTATTTCAAAACCTCTCCCTACATTTAAAAAAAGGTGAATGTCTTGGGATTATCGGAAAAAATGGCAAAGGAAAATCAACGCTACTTAATTGTCTAGCTGGAGAGCTCCATCCCACTGAGGGAGACGTGAGTTTTCACCCCCTCATAAATTTTTCCCACTTTGGCCAAACTAATATTTCCAGACTGCATGCAAGCAACTCAATTGTTCAAGAAGTCACAGAAGTTGCTCCTGACCTAAGTTTTTCTAAAATCAGACAAATATGTGGAACCATGATGTTCTCAGGCGACCTCGCAGACAAAAAGATTAGTGTCTTATCGGGAGGCGAAAAATCACGGGTTATGCTTGGAAAAATAATAGCAAAACCCTCCAACCTCCTTTTTCTGGATGAGCCCACCAACCACCTCGACATGCAGTCAATTGAGTCTCTTGCAGAAGCCATAGAGAATTTTGATGGTGCAACAGTCATTGTCACCCACTCTGAAATGCTCCTACGACGACTTGTAAATAAATTGGTTATTTTTCACGAAGGCAGGGCCGAATTATTTTTAGGAAGCTATGATGATTTTTTAGAAAAAATTGGCTGGGAAAGTGAGGAAGGTGAACCTCAGAAACAAAAAAAAAAATATTCAAAAAAAGAGCTGCAAAAACTTCGCAGTGATATCGTGACTGAAAGATCAAAGAAATTAAATCCTCTAAAAAAAATCATCACCTCAAATGAAGAAAAAATCTCAATAAACGAAAAGAAGATTACCATCAAAAACGAACTATTAGTCGTTGCTTCTGAGAGTTCAAACATTAATGAGATAAGCTCCTTATCCAAAGATATATCACAGCTAGAAAAAGAGATTGATGAGTGTTTTACGAAACTTGAAGTAGCGCAAAATGAGTTTGATGAATTAAGCCTAAGTTATGAGGGTAAGCTTAGTGAACTCTAGGGTTACTCTTTCTATTTTAACACCTAATTTTGAAGATTGAGAGTTAATCAATTGTTAAGTCATATTGATAAGTATATAAAAAATTATTCAATTGCTTTACCTCATCCTGATTTAAAATAAGACTATCACCATTCACAACATTAATTAGTTTAGAAGCTTGTCCCCACCGATTCCAACTCCAAAGAAAATCAGTTAGAGACTCCCTAGCAGGATCTAATAATAGAGTTGTGGCTCCTGCCCAAAATATTGCATTAAACGCTGCATTTGTACCTACACCTATTGCAGCTGCTTCAGAAACCATAAAGCCGCCTAGAAGTGCAGCGAAAGCCGACAAACCAATTGCGTTTGCCCCATTTTTCAAAGAGTTATTTTTATATAAAGAGTGAATTGCACTTAGATCTTCCGCAAGAAAACCCTCCTTCGGGCCAACAACCTCACAACTATCAATATTATTTAGAGAGCAAGAAGTTATTACAATATGTGTGCTATCAATTTTTTCAATATCAACATTATAACTTCCAGCATTAATTGAACTTGACAGGATCAGCACGAGTATACTTAATAATTTTTTCATTTAATTTCCTTCACTTATATTTCGATATTGTCCCAAAACTATAGTGAAAACCATTTCCAACTAAGTTTGAAGCAACGATTATAATATAAATAAATTCTAAGTGATTCTTAAGTTTTAAAACACCTATTTGCAGCGATTACCGGCCCTGACTAAATATTAGACACCAATAAAGTACTGAAATAATAAGAAATAGTTTTCTAATAACTTTAAAAAAAGAAAATAACTAAAAAATAAATGGTTAATGTTTCAAAAAAATCACGCATACAATTAAGAATTCAGCTTGAATTGTATTCTAATTTTACTTCTTTAAGATAAATTCCATATGTTATTTCCCAGTTTGGAAGGGCGATTAATTCAATCAATCCTTTTAATTTTCTCCATATATATGTCTTCGCTCCAAGCTTATCGACGACTCTTTTGAAGGTCGTACAGCTTAAGTACTGAAGTTGATCTATGTAAAAAGCAATGAACATCATGTTGATTAGATTTTTTGAAAGGTTATTTTTTCCATGCCCATAGTTGTGTTCTAAATTGTATCCGTGATTTTTCAAAGTATTAAAAGTTTCGTTCTCAATTTTCCATCTTGTCCTTGCTCCCTTTGCTAGCTATTCTACGTTCTTTGTATCTATTAAAATATTTGTAATCCATGTGAAGGTTTTTCTTTCTCGGTGAAATTCGCCATCTTTATCTGTCCAGGTTTTTGTCTCTACAAGTTCAATAAAATTTATTCGCGTTCCATCATTTTGATTAAACCTCATGTCATTTAAAAACCTATGTGCTCGCTCGATTGTCTTAATGATTTTAACCCCAGTTTTTTCAGTCACTACAACTTGTCCTGTTAGTCCTTTTTTCTTTTTATCTCTAAATTCTCCAAGTACTCGCTGAGGATTTGTTTTTATGTTAAGCAAGAAATACATACCATTGTCTTCGAGAAGCTTCATGGCCGGTCCATTTGAGTAGAGAGCATCTCCTAAAAAGATTGTTTTTAACTTTGGATGTTCTCTCTTAAAGTCCTCCATGAATCGTTTAAAAGCATTAAACTCACAGTCATTTTTTGTCATCCCATCTTCTTTATAAACAGGCTCAGGACATAAAGGCAGAACTTCTCTTTGATCTGGATGTACAATTGATGCAGCAAAAATCTGATGACCAAATCTTGTTTCTTTATCCTCATTATCTTCATGATAAATAGTACAAACAGAGCATTGAAGTTTTTTTGAACTAAAATAGCCGCTACCATCGCCAGCAATTAAATAATATGGAACTCCACCGAGCTTCAAGAATTCAAAGCGTTCAAGAGTTTTGCTTCGTTGGGTGAAAGTAAATAATTTTTTAAAAATACGCCTAAAGTCCTTGTCATCAACGAGATCCATAATGTCACGCAGATGAGTATCTGACGGAAGATTTTTAATTCCGAACAACCCATTACAACTTTTAGAAATATTTCCATCATAGTAGTCTTTTTCAAAACTTAGTAGTGATGGGTACTTGAGAGCAAAGACGGCGTATGAACTCATCAAAAAATCACTTAAAGAAATTTTAATCAAACTCTTATCTCTTGGGTCTTTAAACTTTTGAAAAGATTCACTTAGGATCTCTATACAGGATTCAATTTTTAATTTTTTGTTAGGTCGACACATATATTTTTCTCCAAGGAGAGAGTATCGTGTCAATATGTAAATGTGAAGGCCCTAAAGTTTACGAAAACTCTTGATTAGGCTTCAACGTTAAAGGGGTTGCGGGAATCGCTGGAGTGTACGAAATTCTTACTTGTAGCTGACTAAAAACTTGACAGTTATATACACTTTTTTGAACAATATAAAGACACGCTCTATAAACCTTTCCAAGCGTTAATAACCTGCCCTTTTAAAGTATAAGATAGAACGATGTTAATCTTAAAAATCTTAAACATATTCCTTCTTCTCGTACTTTCGTCAACAGTTTTTTCGAAGATATCACTTATCGATCAACAAGTTGATTTCCTCATAAAGCAAAAAAACTTTTATGAACTTACCCAAGATGCCAACCTGGCTCATTTAAAAGACTTTAAAAAGTGCTTAATAGATAAAGATGAAGTTCTTATAAAAAAAGCTTTTGTTGACTCTGAGACTCTTGAAGAAATCGAGATTAACTGTAGTATAGTTATTTCCAAAATTTTTAACCGTCGAATAAAGAGTAAACTATCTCGATTGCGACTCGTTATGTCCCTAATGAAACAAGAAAAAATTGCTAAAAATAATTTTTTAACTTATCCCATGCACACACGGTATAAAATAAATATTAATATTAAACACCCAGACAAATCGTCCCTAGTCTCTCTGGCCTTTGAGCTAATGCAACCAAACCCACTTTCAGATCCAGAAATATCAAAAGCATTACTTTTATTTGATCAACAAACCAACAACTTTTGTGAAGAATATAAAAAAGATGAACTACTGAGCCTTATTTCAACTTATACATTCGTACTTAAAGAAAATCAAATTGCAGCTGCTGCCAATAATTTTTGTGATAAAGATTTTTTTCAACAAATAAAAAAGAACTCTAATTCAAGGATTAGAACCTTTTATAGAAGTTTAGAGCAAAAGTATAACCAATGGCTAGAAACTCAGCG
>JABJPQ010000532.1 GCA_018663815.1 Halobacteriovoraceae bacterium
AAGATCTGATTTGCCCGTACATGAAGGCTCATTGCCAACAGGAACTAATTTTATTGGAAAGCTTTTAAGCACAGTTGATACCCGTGATTTAAACCAATTCATCAAAGTACTGCTGCCTTATGGTGGTTCATATAAGGGAAAAAATAAACTTCCAAAAGACTCAATGTTATTAGGCTCTGTGAAGTATTCTGGTCGTGGTGAGAAAGTCTATATTAACTTTGTAAAAGCCATTTTACCAACGGGACAGGAAATGGAGATCAGTGCTGTGGCCCTTAACCCAAAAGATTACTCCACCGGAATTTTAGGGGAACATCATGGCACTAGAGGTATTCGGATTGCCACAACTCTTGGCCTTAGTATGGTCTCTGGCATGACAGAGGTACTCACTGAAAAACAAGCTTTAGGAGAAAATGGGACCGTTACTCCTAAAGCTAATATGAAAAATGCGTTCTACCATGGTGTTTCAAAGGTTTCTGAAATGGAAGCCTCAAGGCAAGCGCAAGAACTATCGGCTGAAAAGGCCTATGTCACTATTGAGGCCGGAAGTGATTTAATTATTTCACTGATTGCACCCTTAAAAATAAAAGAGGATTAAATATGAAAACAAATAATACAAATCAAACTGCTGAAAAGCTGTTTGCAGCACTTGCAAAAATATGTGAGTTTTACGGAAATGTTTCTTATTATGGACTAAGAAGATTTAAACTTAAATCACTTCATATATGGATAAATATACTTTTTTGTCTTATGGGCATTTTTACACTCACTTACAATTATGATTTCATAGTTATATTACACAAGCTGTTCCCACTTATGATTAATGAATCTGTAATGGTTTATACGGTGAAAGTCCCCTGGTATGGATATTTTTCTCTATTTACATTTTTGGGATTGATTTTATCCTTACCTCTAATGGGAAGAAAAGAATACCGAAAAATTAATGCCTATCAACGAGATTTAAATTTTTTATCTATGAAGGCCGGTAATGGATCTCACCCAAAAGTCATTCAAGTGGATGAAATTGATGCATACAAAACTAAGCTTGTTGTAAAATCTGAGGGTATTGGAGTTGATCGTTATAAAACAAAAATTAATGACCTCACCTCAGCCCTTGGACAAATTGTGGAAGATATTAAAGCCTGCAAGAACCCTAAATTTATTCAGTTTAATTTAACAAGAAAAAGTTTACCAGAAAAATTAAGTTATTATGAAATGCCAGATCTAACAGCCTCTCCTCTGACATTTAACCTTGGTGAATCTTTAGGTGGATACTTATCACAATCTTTATGTAACCTACCCCATATGTTAATTGCTGGATCAACAGGAGGTGGGAAAAGCTTCTTTTTTAAACAGACACTTTTATCAATTCTAAAGTCCACAGAAAAAGTGCAGCTCTACCTTATTGACCTTAAAAAAGGGGTTGAAATGCGCCCTTTTGAGGAATTACCCAACGTAACTGTGATAAAAACTGAAGAAGAGGCCGTTATCATTTTAGAAAAGCTTAAATCTGAAATGGATAGACGTTTCGACCTTTTACAAAAAAATAAAAGTAAAGAAATCAATACCAAAAAAGATAAGTTGGATAAAATTATAATCGGAATTGATGAGGCATCAGTACTTTACACAAAAGTGAGTTCTAACTCCAGCAAGAAGAATCTAATTAATAAAGCAAGAGAGTTAACTGATGAATTAGCCAAATTATCCAGAGCCGCTGGTATGCATCTTATACTGGCCACACAAAAAGTTACAAAAGAAACCATAGACACGAAAGTACAAGAAAACATTGGTGGACGAATGTGTTTTAGAATGAATACTTTGCAAGGATCTATGACTGTCTTGGGTAATAAAATGGCCCACGAACTGCCTGATGTAAAAGGACGAGGACTCTGGGCTTGTGGTCATGAGTTTATACAAGTACAAACCCCACTGCTCACTGATGATGAACTAGAAAACGAATTAAGTTTCATTGCCTCAGAATATAAGACTCAAAAAAGAAAGTTCTTTGGCCCCATACTTGACGTAGGCAGTACAAGTTTAAGTAAAGAATTATCGGGCTTTACCAGCACTGAAGACTAAAATATGAATCATAAAATCAAAGGTCTTCACCTAACAAAGCGTGATCTTCAATTTTTTTGTTTTTTATTTG